>JALTEL010000038.1 GCA_027073945.1 Caldifarciminota bacterium
AGATAAAAAATCCTGTTAATCCTGCTTGCCCCGTAGCTCCGGCAGATGGTACTGGGGTAGATCCTGTCTAAAAATAAAAAGGACTTAGAATTGGCATAAATGGAAATATGAAACAACGTCCTCCATTATGCTCCCGAGCGGATTGTTGCAACGCTTCTTCGAGAACGTAGCATTGTTCCAACAAGAAGTTCAGCGGTATGATACTAAAACAGAGTGCAATTCGCGGAATTCTCTGGTCTGCTGTCCAACTTTGGGGGCAGCAGATTGTCTCTTTAGTACTTTTCGTCGTTCTAGCTCGTCTTCTAAAACCGAATGATTTCGGAATAGTTGCTCTTGCATTTACATTTATCGCTTTTATTCAGATCTTTCTGGACCAGGGCTTTTCCGCTGCTTTAATTCAGCTCGACGAGATCAAAGAGATACATCTGAATACAGCATTCTGGGCAAATTTACTGTTTGGTATTAGTATGACCGTACTTACCATGCTGAATGCAAATATGATTGCTCTGCTATTCAGGAATCGCGATCTTGTTCCCGTTCTTATATGGTTGAGTCCTATTTTTACAATACAGAGTTTTAGTTCTGTCCAAGAGGCAGTTCTCAAGCGAAATCTGGAATTTCGGCCATTGGCCATACGAACTCTGGTCGGTACTGTAAGTGGTGGCCTCATTGGTGTTGGAATGGCTCTTGCTGGCTTTGGGGTTTGGAGCCTTGTAGGGATGCAATTAATTACTCGTATTGTTGCGACTATTATTCTATGGATTTTGAGTTCATTTAGACCTGCCTTGACATTTTCTCTAACTTCCTTTCGTCAACTGTTCGGTTTTGGTAAACATGTTGTAAATGCAGAATTCATGAACTATCTCAATCGTAATGCTGACGATTTGCTTATTGGTTATTTTCTGGGAACAATAACCTTAGGTTACTATACGATTGCGTACCGTATTATCAGGGTGATAGTAGGTATGCTAACCGGTGTTACAAACGCTGTCGCATTTCCTCTGTTTTCTCGCATGCAAAACGATAGTTCTCGTATTTGTAAAAGTTTTTACACCGCAGTGCAGTTGACAGCCGCGATAGCGTTTCCTGTTTTTATCTGTATGGCGTTGATTGCTCCGGAGTTTGTACATGTTTTCTATGGCGTTGGCTGGGAGCTCAGCATTCCGGTTATGCAAGTTTTGGCATTTATCGGTATTTTGCATGCTATTTACTATTTCAACACATCTGTGCTTCTGGCATCGGGCAAGTCATCTTGGAATTTTTTCTTGACGGCAATTAATGCTATTGCTAATGTTATTGTATTTCTAATCGCTGTACCTTGGGGAATAGTAGTAGTTGCTTCTGCCTATGTGCTTCGTGGTTATTTGCTCTCGCCGTTTCCTCTGATAGCGGTTAAGCGATTGATTCATATTAAGTACGGCATCTATCTACGATTACTGGTCGGGCCTTTATTTGGTTGCATTACTATGACTATTGCCGTGCTTGTTGCTAAGCAATGGCTATGGAGCAACACATCCGATGTGAGCGTTCTTGTGGGATCTCTGGTAGTAGGCGTCTTGGTTTATGGTTTTTCACTCCATATAACTGCTCCAGTACTCATCCCACAGATGTTGGATATGATTCGCTTCCTAAAACCGTCGAGACATACCCATCAAAAGGCGTAGCAGGCATATTCAGTGACGAAGAGTTAAGAAATCCTTGCCCAGGAGAATTTGATGACCAATAATAGTCCAATTTTTATTGTCGGGATGCCAAGATCGGGCACAACATTAATGAGATATCTATTATCAGCACATCCCCGTATAGCTATAGCGCCCGAGACTCATTTTATCAATGGATGGGTCGAAAAGTATCATCATCTTGACTTGCGCCGGATTGACGACTTCGGTAAGTTCTGGAAACATTTCTCTGCAAGTGAACAGTTTTTGCGCGTTGGTGTCGATGCTGAGGCTGTTCTCTATCGAATCCAGCAAAAAGGGAACCCCAATTTTCGTTTGGTTTTTGAGGCGGTCCTTGAAGAATATGCATCTGTTAACAATAAGACTCGTTGGGGTGAAAAGACGCCGGCTCATTATGATTATGTTGATATCCTTTTAAGTTGGTTTCCGTCAGCGCGTATTATATGGATGATACGTGATCCTCGAGCCATAGTTGCATCATATATGGATGTCCCATGGTGGACCGGCCATGTTTTGGGACCAGTTAGGCGCTGGAGGACATCAATGTGTGAACTGCAACGTTGGACTCAAGAGCCACGTGTCAAAATAGTACGATATGAGGATCTAGTCAGCAATAAAGAAAAAATAATATCTGATGTGTTCAAATATTTGGGAGAGAAGGTGATCGATGAATCAAAAATATTTCATAGACGAAAAAATGTTGCGAGAACAGGGGAATTATTAGATGAATGGACAAGACAACATTATCGAGCGGCTCAAGGACCGGTGCATGCTCGTAGTCTCGATAAATGGAAAGGGAAATTGAGTCAGCGGCAAATCAGGATAGTGGAATATGTTGCTCGTCATGGGATGAAACGTTGGGATTACAGGATATCCTCAACATGGAATCCAATTCTGATAAAGTTTGAATTTCTCGTCTCTCTTTTTAACTATTTAATTGTTTTAGAAAAAAAAAGAAGGCTCGTCGGTGGAATAAGATGGCGACTTAGACAATATAGGAAACGTATTAATGGAGAGAATGTCTTTTAAAATATCCGGTATTGATGCTGTTGGCTTCGCAAGATTTACGACTTATCTCGTTTTACTGTTTGCAGTTCTTTTTACACTTGTCGAAACATCATCATACAGAAATATCACTTTTGTTCCCTATGTTCTTTTTAGTTTTGGCATTGTTATTCTGATCCTTAAGATTAAATGGGGGATTCTTTTTTATTTAACAATCAATTTGCTAAGCACTGATACACCGTATTCGTATTCGACCAGTGGTTTCAGCAGTGTGCATATCACTCAAATTGCGGGTATGACGATTATGGCTTTGTGGACGCTGTTTGTGTTATTTTGGTGTATTTGCCATATCATGCAAGGAATGCGAACCAAAGTGTCTCTAAATCATATAGATAAACTTATGCTTATTATGGGATTGCTTTTCGGTATAGAGGCGGTGTTGGGTCTTCGCCATTCAGACATTAATCTATCAGTCTTTGTTTCTGATTTTTCTTATTTTATCAACATGGGAATTGCTTATCTGGCAGTACGTCTCATCTGTCGTGATAAGCAGTCATTGTATTTATTGTTGGCTGTGCTGGTCGCATGTCTCATCGTGCGTGCAGGTGCTGGAGTTGTTTGCTTTTTTGCCGGTATTGGGGAATTAGCCGGTGCAGATGTTCGGGCGGTTACTGATTCTATTAGAAATATTTTCCCACTGCTTATCCTACTTGATCTTGCCTATTTTATTCGTTATACCTTCCCTAAGGATTATATTGTTGGAAGATTATTTATATTGGGCGGTATTATTGGAATGTTTAATCTTATTACTTATGCTTCACGTGGGAATATGGTGATGACTTTCATCGGGATCATTATCTTAATAATGTTAAGCCGTGACTATAAACCGCTCCGGCGTCATTTCAATTTTCCTCTCAAATCCTTTTTTAAAATTGTTATTTCTGTAATAATTTTAACCAACCTGACATTATGGAGTATGGAGACTATCAGACATAGTTCTACCCGCTTCGTTTCATGGAAATTACATTCCTTAACTATGATTAATCCTGTCGGGGATAAAATCAGTTCTGCTTCTACTCGCTGGTTGGAATTCAAAAACATCGTACCGTATTTGTGGTATAGAGGGAACATCTTATGGGGAGAGGGTCTTGGTGGCTGGTTTGTAGATAAGTACTATCCATTCGCGACATCACTTTTGGGTGGTTCGGCATATCCGGATGCATGGATATTCCAAGGGCGACTTTATAAACCTCACGGTACCCCGCTATTTATTCTGTTGAAAATGGGTGCTGGAGGTTTGGTAGTGTATTATGGTATTCTCTTTATGATTTTTATCAAGGGTGGGAATGTCTTCCGTATGTGTAGGGACCCATTGTTGAAAATGTTTTTACTTGCTATTATCTCTTTCATGCCACTTCTTTTCTATAAAAATTTTATTTCAAAAATGCAAGTATTCATGGGAGTATTGATTGGAATTATTGCTGTTGTTCAAAATTTTCATTCAGCTCGGCACGTGAAATACGGAATTAATTGATGCGAATATTATTAGTTGACCCGATCAACTCAGGAGAAAATCATGCAGCGTTTAATGCCACTATAGTTATAGCATTGTCTCATCACCTGGATGTTAAGTCAATATATCTCTTTCTTGAAGAGAGACAACTTGAGACCCGTTTTTTTATGGATATTTTCCAAGATGCCAAAGTTACTACGTGTTCTTTTTCAAAGGATACGGATTTTGCGAAAGTGGGAAGAGAAGGCATAGGTAGGTTTCAATATTTACAAAATTATAGGCGTTTTTTAAAGATTGTTGATGATTTAAAACCAGATGTGATTATTTTGCTATCTGCCGACAATCTGATGATTCCTTTAACCTTGATAAGTTTAATACTAATACGTAAAAAGATACCTAAAATTTTCGTTATATGGCATAATAATTTGGAGAATCTCATAAATGGTTGCATCTTGCTGAAGAAGTTTATTTGGAGAAAAGCGACTAATGCAACAGGTAGTGTAATTATTGTTTTGTCACCGTTTTTAAAGGTTGCAGGGGAGAAATTAATACAGGATATTAATTTTCGTGTTTTGCCTCATCCAACATATGCTCATCTACACAAGCAGTTGATAATGCGAAAGAAATCTCAAACAATTAAAAGTGTAGATTTCCTCTTTATTGGTAGGCATGCACGCGATTCCATAATATCTGGTTTTTTAGAGGAATTCTTGGAAAGTTGTTCGAGCATAATTTCAAAAATACCAAAAAAGTATATTTCTGTGGCTTTGCCCCGTGAGTTTTATACCTGTGTGAAGGATGACGTAATTTTGTTCCCATATGATTCAAATCCGAGTTTTTCTGAATACAGCTTCTTAATAAGAAAGGCAAAGTTTGTTGTTGCACCACCCTGTAGCGGATCTCGGTTAACGGCAAGTGGTGTTCTTGCTGATTTACTTACGCTCGGAACACCTGTGATCGCTCCGAACGAAGGTGTATGGAAGTGGCAAACAGCGCCTAAAAATCGAGATTTCCTATTCGGTAACAGAGAAGAGCTTCGCCAGATTATTTTGAGAGCACTTACATTATCTGTTGAGGAATACCGAATGCTTTCATTGGATATTTTGGAATATAGTGGACTTTTCGATATTGAGAACACGTCGAAAAATCTGCTGGCATTGATTCAGCCGTAGGAGAACTGCTGTATGTGTGGTATTTTTGGAATAATAACAAATACTGATACTTCCGGCATCAATACAGCTAAAGTTAAAGAATCGGCCATGCTAATGAGGCATAGAGGCCCCGATGCCTATGGACAATGGGGGATTCCTGGGAAGATTGAATTAGCTCATCTTCGATTGGCTATAATTGATCTTAACAAAGAAAGCAATCAGCCTTTTTTTTCGAATCGTGGAAGATATGTAATTGTATTCAATGGGGAAATCTATAACTATTTGGAGATTAGAAGGGAATTACAGTCCCTAGGGTATGCTTTTAGGACTTCAAGCGACACGGAGGTCCTTTTAAATTCATATATTGAGTGGGGAGAGCAGTGTGTTTCTAAATTCAATGGAGATTGGTCATTTGCAATTTACAATATTCCTGAGAATACTCTATTTTGTTCGCGAGATAGATTTGGTGTTAAACCCTTTAACTATTCGATAATAAACGGTAAGTTCATTTTCTCTTCAGAAGTTAAGTCAATTTTACACTATTTCCCTGAACTACGACATCCTAATTATAATGTTATTGCAAATTATTGCAGGAACAGCCTCGGAGCACAATGTAAAGAAACCTGGTTTGATGGCATTTATAGACTCCTTCCGGCCCATAACCTTATTTGGAAAGATGGACGGATAACAATCAAGAAATATTGGGAATATCCCTCTTTCACTTTTCATGATATAACATTAGAGGAAGCAAAAAACTTATATAGAAAAACATTTATAAATGCCGTGAGACTAAGAATGAGGAGTGATGTAGCTGTTGGAACGACACTCTCTTCTGGCTTGGATTCTAGTTCGATAGTATCTGTTTTGAGAAGATTTTACTTCGGTCAGCATAAAACTTTCACGGCAAGTTTTAATGCGACAGATTTTCAGAAACGTGAAGAAATGGCATATCGTGGGGATATCAAAATTAATGAGGGAGCTATCGTAAAACAATTGGCTGAGCAATTAGATCTCGATGCCCATATTATCCATATTCACAATATCGATCTTGTGAGAGAGCTTTCCGATATCATTTATTATTTAGAATCTGGTCACTCTTCGCCTGCAATATTGCCACTGGCCAGGATTTTGGATTATGCTAGAAGCCGTGTCACTGTAATTATGGAAGGACAAGGAGCAGATGAGCTTCTAGGTGGTTATATATTGAATACTTTCCTTTTTTTGCTCTACGAGCTTGCAAAACGTGGAAATATAGCTCAGCTTGCACGGGAAATTTCCAAGTTCAAAGAATATTACTCAATAAATTACGCACTCAAGATGCTCTTTCGTTTACTAAATAACGACAGCATCGAGCGTTTCTACTATTGGTGGACTGGCTTGAACGAGGTTTTTGGGCCGAAGTTGAGAAGATACAAAAGAATAAAGGATTTTCCTTTGGACCCGAAGAAATTTAGTGAGCGCTTTACCAAGGAGCTGTTCAAAATGCACACGGGTGGATTAGTTAATCTATTGCACTATGGTGATGCAATATCGATGTCGAGGTCTATGGAAAGCAGAAATCCTTTTGTGGATGTGAACCTGGTGGAATTTGTGTTTCGGCTACCATTCAACTACAAGATACATGATGGATTAGGGAAATATATTCATAGAGTATCTATGGATGGAATTGTTCCGGAGTTTATTTTAGAAAATCCTATCAAGTTTGGATTTAATACCCCGTTGTCCAGTTATTTTGATTCTATCGACTCTGAAGCAAATAGAATTTTGCTTTCGGAGAGATGTTTAGATAGAGGGATTTTCGACCGATCAGGATTGCAACGCCTAGTAGTCGAGCACATAAATAAAACACAAGACCATTCGACACGACTGTTTCGGTTTTTGTCCGTAGAATTGTGGTTTAGAGTTTTTATAGATAGGTAAAGGAATAAGTATGGATCGGCGCAATCAGGAACTCCGCATTGCTGTTTTACAGAGAGTTTGTCCTGAATATCGAATCCCACTTTTTGGGCGACTCTCGAGCAAGCTTGGATCGAAATTTATTCTGTTCATTGGGCAAGACGTACCCAACAGCAAGGTGAAAAGTTCGGCAGACTTGGGCGATATAAACCACAAAAAACTAGAGACACGTTTTCTTAAACTGGGCTCTCGGATTTTTCCATGGCATATTGGATTGATAGCTGAACTCAGGAAATTTGATCCAGATGTTGTTATTTGTGAGGGGGAAAGTCACTTCATAGGTTATGTTCAGGCAATTGCCTACAGATATCGATATAAGATAAGCACTGCATTAATTCACTGGTGTTTTATTTCCCTCCCAGGGTGGTCCTCAGTTGGGGGTAATGGGTTCCGAGCACTTATAAAGAAGTTCTTTCGAAGATTCTTTGATGCGTTTTTGGTATACTCATCATACAGCAAAGAATGTCTCATCAAGCTTGGTCAACCCAGCGAAAAAATCTTTGTTGCAACAAATGTCGGTAATGTTGAACGTTTTATTGACATTTCTGATTTAATGACTGAATCTACACCAGAGGCAAGAGCTAAACTGGGGTTGTCTGAGAGGTTTACCGCCCTTTATGTTGGCACGTTAGACGAAGTTAAACGGCCTGGTGTGATGTTGGATATCGCTAGATTGTGTGACAGCAGGAATTTCAATTTTGTATTGTTGGGAACCGGTCCGTTACTTGCTGAATTGCGACAACGTGTCGTTCGAGAGAATCTTCCCAACGTGTATCTCCCAGGGCGTGTGGTGCGGGATCTGCCCCTGTTTTTCAGGGCTGCTGATGTTCTTGTGGTTCCTGGTCGCGGTGGAATCGTTATTTCCGAGGCAATGGCTTTTGGGCTTCCAGTGATAGTTCACCAGGCAGATGGCATAGAGTATGATCTGATACAGAATGGGGAAACGGGTTTTATCCTGCCAAGCGGAAATGTAGATGACTTCCGTGAGACGCTTGAATTTCTTTCAAAGAATCCAAATCAATGTAAAAAAATGGGTATTATGAGTAAGCAAATTATCAAAAGTCGTTTTACAACAGCTAATATGGTAGATCAGATAATATTTGCTGCGCGTTTTGCTAGGAATACACGAAACAGTTTTGGTAACGATCTCTACCATGGTTAAGCTATTTGGTTGGGAAAACCATAGACAGAGTTTATGAGGAGTTGCAATGTTAGATAAGATTCAGAAGGCAATAAAGGCACTGTTGTAAAATACCTTCTTCCGTAATCTTGTGAGCAAGAAAGTCTTGAAAAATAAGGATAACTTTTTGAGGAAATCGCCAAATCTGCCATTTCGCAACAGTGCCATAAAGTATCTCTTCTGATCTGTTTATTATGAAATTCTATCTCGTCTTGCAAAACCCTTTGATTGTTGTCGGTTGATTATTAGGATGGAAAGTTACAAATATGGAAATGGGTTCTCAGCTCGTGCAAGTTCGCTATTAGAAGGTACGAATAACATTGATCGGGCAATCTCGTATATACGAAGATTAATAATATGATTCAGCTTCAATTTGAACACATAAACGATCCCTCTCTATGCAAAGTTGTCAGACTTGAGGATGCGTCAGTCGATTTATTCAGAGAACTCTATGATTTCCTTGAGCTGGAAGGCTTTGATGCCGAAGAGGTTAATAGGCTCGTAAATGACAAATCAGATTCAGTTCGACATTCACACATGGCACGTATGGACAAGGCTGGAATTCCTGATATAAGCAATTCTGACATTAAATATATAAAGAGGCATACGGAAATCTTTAGAACGTTATATTATACATGATTTTGTTACTTTATCGTATATTATTAGAAGAACCGTGCAAGCTTATTGTAATATCCTGGCGATATTACAAATTGGGTCAAAATGAGGTAGTATAATATGGAGTATCGAAACAAATGGAAAATATGAAAGACTACATACGAAGATTTAGAAGATTGATAAAAGTTTTGATAAGAAAGGATTTATGGGTTCGCCCTGATTGTCACATTAAATCAGTTAGATTTGGTTCTGAATATGCTGGTTGGAATGTCAATACTGATAAACTTGACAGGAAATCAATCATATATTCCGTTGGTGTTGGTGAGGATATATCTTTTGATATTGCCTTAATTGAAATGTTTAACGTAACTATTCATGCCTTTGATCCAACACCTAAATCAATTGAATGGTGCAAAAATCAAGATCTTCCGTCCAACTTTATTCTTCATGAATATGGAATAGCGAATTTTGATGGGAATGCTTTATTTTATCCACCAGAAAACCCAAATCATGTTTCACATACTCTTCTTGAAAAAACATCTACAAAAGCAAAATCTATAGAAGTCCCTGTTAGAAAACTGGAAACAATCATGAAAAAATTGGGGCATAATCACATAGATGTATTAAAGATGGACATTGAAGGTGCTGAGTATGCAGTTATTAATGATATGAAGTCTTCCAATATACTTCCAAACCAACTATTAATTGAATTTCATCATAGATTTCCTAATGTTGGTATAGAGAAGACAAAAGATGCCCTTAATACCATAAGGAGTATGGGGTATGGGTTATTTTTCGTGTCAGCTTCTGGGGAAGAATACGGATTTATACAAAAAAGTGGCTAACTGTGAGGTTGTTCCAATTGGATATTTAGGTTTAGTGAACGTTATGGGAAGCTATTGCTTCTATTCCAGCATGGACATTTGGGGATAACAGATGGCAAATATCCTTGTTAATGGAACAAATGCTAAGGTCGGGGGAGGAAAGAGTATATTAAATAATTACCTGCGTCTACTAAAACAAGTTCGCTCTGCAGACCAGTTTTTTGTCTTGACTCCAAGTGAAGACTTTTATCGACAATATTCTTGTGATTTCATCCATATTGTTGACATCGATAAGGTGTTCAAAACAGGCGTTGCGGTACCCTTCCTCTATTTTGGTATTTTATCAAGATTGGTCAAGAAATATAACATTGATTGTATCTTTAATCTTGGTGATCTAGTCGTTTCTGGAAACATTCCGCAGGTCTATCTTTTCGATTGGCCGTATGCTATTTATCGGGATAGTATAGCATGGAAGATGATGAGCGTCAGAGATTATGTTATACGTCGTGTTAAATTATTCCTCTTTAGTAAATCATTGAAGTACGCAACAATAATTATATCTCAGACTGAGACAGCCAAGAGAAGACTCATGGACATCTATAATGTGACGAATGTTGAAGTCGTGCCGAATGCCGTATCCCTTGAAAATCTTAGTTCCAGCGAGCCTTTTGATTTTGGTTTACCCAAGGACAAATTTAAGCTTCTTTGTCTTACATATTACTATACCCATAAAAACATCGAGATATTTCTGCCGTTGGCACGAATGATCAAAGAGAAAAGAATGCCGTATTGTATTGTTGTAACACTCGATCCGTATCAACACGGAAAAGTGAAAGATTTTCTTGATTCCGTGAGAAGAGAAGCATTGTCCGATGTTTTTATAAATGTTGGCTCGGTGCCGATGCATCGTGTTCCATCTTTGTATGTCCAAACAGACGCTTTGCTTATGCCGACTTTGTTGGAATCGTTTTCTGGCACTTATGTTGAAGCGATGTTCCACGAGAGACCCATTTTAACATCTGACCTTGATTTTGCGATTGATGTGTGTGGCGAAGCTGCATTTTATTTTGATCCGCTAAACCCTCAGTCTATTTTGAATTCAATCGATATGGCCTACAGTAATCCGGAGCTGAGAAAACGTAAAACTGATGAGGGCAGGACCAGGTTGAGCCAAATGCCCAGTTGGGAAGAAGTGTTCCACAAATATCAACGATTGATAGCAAAAGCGACAGAGAGTATGTAGGTATAACTTTATGAATGAACGCAAGTATCAAATCTGCACCAATTGTGTCATGGACACAACTGATTCAAAGATTACCTTTGATGAGAGGGGTATCTGTGATCATTGCCATAATTATTATGAGAATATCCTGCCCAATTGGCATACGGATGAAAATGGCAGACGTTTACTTGAAAAAACGATTGAAGAAATAAAGAAAGAAGGTAAAGGGAAGGATTTTGATTGTATTTTGGGGATAAGTGGTGGAGTAGATAGTTCTTATATGCTCCGTATTGTCGTTAAAGAATTTGGGTTGAGGCCTTTGGTGTTTCATGTGGATGCGGGTTGGGATACGGAAATTGCGGTTCAAAATATCCAGAAATTAATTGATGGATTACAGCTTGATCTTTACACGGAAGTTATAGACTGGGAAGAGATGAAAGAATTTCAATTAGCACTTTTTAGAGCTGGTATTTCTCATTTGGATATTCCCCAAGATCACGCTTTTATTGCGACTTTGTATAACTTTGCGGATAAGTATAATATCAAGTATATCTTAAATGGGAGTAATTATTCAACAGAATGTGTTCGCAACCCTATGGAATGGCTATACTACGGGACCGATATGTTACAGATAAATGATTTGCTTAAGAAGTTTTGTAGGGTTAAATTGAAAACTTATCCTTTTAGCTCTATCTACCGGCATAAAATTTATTTGCGTTATATCAGGCGGGTAAGAGTATTTAAGCCCTTAAATTATGTGCCTTACATCAGATCGGAAGCAGAAAGAATTCTAGAGAGAGAATACGGATGGAAGCCGTATGGCCAAAAGCATTTTGAGTCGAGATTTACAAAGTTTTTTGAGGGATTTTGGCTGCCTGGAAGATTTGGATTTGACACAAGGCGGGTTCAGTTTTCCAGTTTGATATTGACAGGTCAGATGACCAGAGAGGAGGCCTTAGAAAAATTAAAACACCCTGCCTACGATCCAAAGACTATCGAAGATGAATTTAAATATATCGCGACAAAGCTTGGGATTACCACAGATGAGCTTTGGGGATTTTTCAAAATGCCAAAAAAGTTTTATTGGGATTACAAAAATCAGCACAAAATATTCCTTTTGGGGGCGAAAGTATTAAGTAAATTGGGTGTAGAGAGGTCTATAAAAAGATGATAGCGATATTAGATTATGGCTCCGGAAATGTCAGGGCCATTGCCAATGTATTCGAAGTGAAGAAGATAAAATATGTCATCGCCTCGAAATCGGAAGACCTTAATAAAGTGAAGAAAATTATCTTGCCAGGTGTCGGATCGTTTGATTTTGTTATGAAAAAATTGAATGATTCTGGTCTAAGAAAAACTTTGGATAATTTGGTGCTTGTGAGAAAGATCCCTGTGTTGGGAATTTGTTTGGGCCTTCAAATTATGGCTGAAAGAAGTGAAGAAGGAGAAATAGCAGGTTTAGGTTGGATAAAAGGAAAAGTAGTGAAATTTGATGAAGCAAAATTAAAGCTCAAACCAAAATTGCCGCATATGGGTTGGAATTCTATAAAGGTATTGCGAGAAGAAAACCTTTTCCAAGGTATAGACACAAAAAGAGGATTTTACTTTGTCCACAGCTATTATATTCGGCCTGATAATGAGCAAGATATCATGACGATTACTGACTATTATGGCGATTTTGTTTCTGGCATTTGTCATAATAATATTTTTGCCGTTCAATTTCACCCGGAAAAAAGCCATATAAATGGCACTATGCTACTAACAAATTTTGCGAGAATGTGATGCTTAGATCCAGAATTATTCCCTGCCTTCTTGTTAGAAATAAAGGTCTGATTAAAACAGTCAAATTTGG
>JALTEL010000039.1 GCA_027073945.1 Caldifarciminota bacterium
TGTTCAAACTCAATATTCCCGATAAATGGAATAGACCTGTAATTAGCCCGAAAATCAAACTGAAAACTATGAGCAGTAGTATTTTCGATGCAATGTATTCCTTTTTGGGAACCGGGAATCTTGATAGCATTTTCATATCCTCTTCGGCGAATACAACGTTTTTTAATTCAAATAAAAATGAAATTATCAGGTACATAAAGAACGTCACGTTGACAATGAAAAGGCCGGCATTTAAATTGATTAGTTTGTATACATAAGCAGAAAAAAAAGCAAAAATGGCGACAAAAGAGAAATAAAGAATCTGCACTTTTTTCCGAATTTTCTTTCTTCCTCTGAAAAAAAGCAATAAATCCTTCCAGAAAAGAGAAATAATGCGTTTTTCACTCATAAATACTTAAGAGCGTCTTTCAATTCTTTGTTTTCTCCGGCTGTACCCGTGAGCTCTGTGAAAAATGTTTCAAGCCCTTTGTCTTCCATTATATCTTTCATGCTGCCTGTGGCAATAACCTCCCCGCTGTCTATGATAACAACCCTGTCGCATATTTTTTCAACGACCTCCAATATATGCGAGGAGAAAAGGATTGCTTTACCTTTTTTGGCTATTTCCTGAATAATCTGTTTTACCATTATGGTGCTTGGGGCGTCAAGGCCGTTAAATGGTTCGTCAAGCATCAAAAGTTCGGGGCTTGTCATTATTGAAATCACGAGCAGAAGCTTTTGTTTCATCCCTTTGGAATAACTGGAAATCTGAGTGTTTTTGAAAGGTTCAAGTCCGAGTAGTCCAAGCAGTCCGTTTGCAAATTTTAATTTATCCCTTTCAAGCTCGTAAAGGTCATAGATAAATCTCAGCATTTCCGCACCTGTCAGGTGTTCGTACAGACCACCGTCCTCAGGTACATAGGACAATTTTCTCTTGAATCCGAGATAGTTTTTCTTGACGTTTTCACCCTTGAAGTATATCTCGCCGGCATCTGGCTTTATTACATCGGCGATGACATTCAGGGTTGTACTTTTTCCTGCACCGTTTGGCCCGAGATAACCTAATATTTCGCCTTTTTGTATCTTAAAGCTGATGTTCTTTAGAGCCTGCTTTTTCCCATAGCTCTTTTTAAGGCCAACAACTTTTAAAATTGGCTCAGATAAAGAGCTCGCTGATTGAACTTTCTTCATGTATTCGTTTTACGGCTTCTGCAAGAAGTGGAGCAATGGACAGAACTGTAAGATTACTGCTGTTAGGGGCTTTGTCAATGTGTATGGTGTTTGTTACTATAATTTCATCAAGGCCTTGTATGTTCAATCTGTCAATGGCATTATCCGAAAACAGTGCATGACTTGCAGCGACCTTGATTTTTTTTGCTCCGTTTTCTATAAGGCTGACAACAGCGCCTTTTATAGAGTTTCCTGTATCAATAATATCATCCAGAATAAGGAGGTTTTTATCTTTTACATCCCCTATAACATGGACGGCTTCGGCAATATTCGGTTCTGGCCTTCTCTTATCAATTAATGCAAGGGGGAGGTCTCCTATTTTTTTTGCAATTGCACGTGCTCTTTTGATTGCGCCCACATCAGGTGCAACTGCTGTCCATTGAGATTTGTCCAGTTTTCCCAGATATTCTTTGAATGCGGCTGTAGCAAACAGATTATCAACAGGAATGTCAAAAAATCCCTGTATCTGGTCTGCATGCAGGTCTATTGTCAGTACTCTGTGAGCACCTCCTGATTGTATGAGATTTGCGACCACTTTAGCCGATATTGGTACCCTTGGCTGGTCTTTTCTGTCCTGACGGGCATACCCAAAGTACGGTATGACTGCTGTTATCCTTTTTGCCGATGCTCTCATTGCTGCATCAATAAGGAAAATAAGTTCAAGCAGGTTCTCTGCAGGAGGATGAGTGGATTGAATGATAAAGACATCCTCTCCTCTTATATTCTCTTTTATTTGAACACGTATCTCACCATCCTTGAATCTACCCAGAAATACATCTGTTAGCGGGATGTTAAGGTATTCCGCAATTTCCTTTGCAAGGTACATAGAGGCACTGCCTGAAATCAGCCTTATATTGTTTTCTCTCATTTTAATAGATATCTAACTATGGTGAATTTTGTTACAAAGCCTGCAAATACAATTGAAACCATTGACATGAGCTTAATCAAAATATTTAATGAAGGCCCTGCAGTGTCTTTTAGAGGATCTCCTACGGTATCTCCTGTAATGCCGGCTTTGTGTGTTTCACTGCCTTTTCCGCCGTAGTTTCCCTTTTCAATGAATTTTTTCGCATTGTCCCAGGCACCTCCTGCATTTGCCATGAAAATTGCAACTGCAAAGCCCGATGTCAGACCCCCTGCCAATAGTCCGAGCACTGCCTGAGGTCCCATGAGATATCCAACAATTATAGGGACAAATATAGCAAGCAACGATGGGAGTATCATTTCCCTTTGTGCAGCTTTTGTACTTATGTGAACCGCTCTTCCGTAATCGGGCTTTGCTTTGCCTTCCATAAGTCCCTTGATCTCTTTAAACTGCCTTCTTACTTCAATCACGATTTCACCCGCTGCCCTTCCCACTGCTTTTATCGCAAGTGCGGAAAATACAAAGGGCATAGCTGCTCCTATGAAAATACCCCCCATTGTCAGGGGGTCGGTAACCAGAGGCTTGAAACTTGCGAGCAAATGCTGGAGGTTGAAATGTATGGACCATCTTGCTACTGAATTGTTGTATGATGCGAGCAGAGCAAGTGCGGTAAGTGCAGCTGAACCTATTGCAAATCCCTTTCCTGTCGCGGCTGTAGTATTGCCAAGTGAATCAAGTGCATCCGTTCTTGTTCTCACTTCTTCGGAAAGTCCGGACATTTCCGCATTCCCCCCTGCGTTATCGGCAACAGGGCCGTATGCATCTGTGGCAAGTGTAATGCCAAGTGTTGATAACATGCCGACTGCAGAGAGACCCACGCCATACAATCCCAGTTCGGGATGGCTATATCCCCCTGATATGAAGAAACTGATGATTGTGGAAATTACAACGGCAATAACAGGTATAGCTGTTGATAGCATACCTGTTGAGAGCCCTTCCAGTAGGAATGTGGCATGACCTGTTGTGCCTGCTTTTGCAATTTCTTGTGTTGGCTTGTAGTTGTCAGATGTAAAGTATTCGGTTGAGTATCCGATAACAAGCCCTGTTATAAGACCGGATAAAATTGAATAGAATATAGCGAAATGTCCTTTGGGCAGTATGTACTTTGAAGCAACAAAAGCTGCTATAACAAGAATTATACTGGCTCCCCATATTCCTTTTCTCAGAGCGGCAAGTAAGGCTGCCTGATGTGCGTCCTCTTTTGTATGCACCAGGAATGTTCCGATTATTGATGATATAACCCCGAGGCCTGCAATTACAAGTGGGAGAACTACACCTCGCATACCCAGTGCAGCAGCCGCGGCAAGTGACATAGTTGCGATAATGGAATCTGTATAGGATTCATATAAATCTGCACCCATACCTGCAACGTCACCCACATTATCGCCCACATTATCGGCGATTGCGGCTGCGTTTCTTGGGTCGTCTTCGGGTATGCCGGCCTCGATTTTTCCTACGAGGTCTGCTCCGACATCAGCAGCTTTTGTGAATATTCCGCCTCCTACACGAGCAAATAGTGCCTGTGAGGATGCACCCATACCAAAACTCAGCATGGTAAACGTTATGTTGTTAAGAAGCTCATTACCCGCGAGTCCCTTAACCGTTCCGTAGTACCATTTCAATATCTGAAACCAGATACTCATATCAAGTAAAGCAAGACCTACAACAACAAGCCCCATAACCGCACCAGCGGCAAATGCCACTCTCAAAGCGCCGTTCAGGCTTTTTCTCGCAGCATTTGTTGTCCTTGCGCTTGCCCTTGTGGCAACGCTCATGCCAATATAACCTGAGAGGCCTGAGAAGAACCCGCCTGTAAGAAATGCGAAAGGTACGAATATAGGTTGCAGGCCTTCAAGTGCAAGCCAGCCCAGAAGCAGAAATACCACGAGAAAGAACAGTGCGACAATGGAATACTGCCTTTTAAGATAAGCCGATGCTCCTTCTCTGACAGCCTCTGCTATCTCTTTCATTCTGTCTGTGCCTTCTTCCTCTTTTCTGACCTTTAGATATAGGTACAGTGCAAATAGAAGTGACAATATAGAACCCAGTGGTGCAAACCAATAAAGATTCCAATAATTCATCAGACCTCCCTGTTTGTTTTATATTTTAAAGTAAATTGAAGGGATGGTCAAACCTGATGTTATTTGATTTGTTTAGTTGAATGCTTACTTTCCAGTTATTTTTAAATTGTTCTTCGGCAATGTTCTTGCCGACATAAAATTTAAATATTCCCGCTTTTATGCCAAGCCCTGCCACAATGATACTCTTTTTGCCCCAGAATCCTATATCAAGCAATGGAAAAACAGGAAGATTTCCGATATCATTTTTTATTAAGAATCCGATATGTGCGGCATTACTGATTGCAGAATAACATAATCTTGAATTGTAATAGACAGTGGAATTATTCCCGGATATAAAAGCATATATGCCTGACTCAAGGAACATGTCCCGAAACTCAATACCGGACCGTGACCAGTGCATATGCTTTGAAATCAAAGCTTCAGAAAAAAAATCATATTTGGTAGAGTTGTAAATCGCAACTGCTTTCATCGCGGATAAGTTCTCGTTGAGTTTTCTGTAAAAAAGGACGGATAAACGCAGATTACCTATAAACTTCCCTATACCTGAAGACAGCCCTATGTGCTTTGAGTTATCGGTTTTAAAATATAAATTGTCACTTGTGATGAATAGTGAGGGAGAGCGGAAATACGGAACAACTGCGTCCGCCTCTACGAATTTATTCGTGCTGCCAATTTGTGCGTTAAAATTTACCTCGCTGCAGGACCCAAAGGCATTCTTAGTGGAAAAATAGAGTTGCCCCTGTCCTTGCGATGTAGCACTGCCAATGGCACCGATGAAAGAGATATATGAGTTCTTTTGTCTGTGAAATTTGAGCAGCAGACTATATTTATTGTCCTCTATATGAACAAAATTGTATTCTTTCAATTGAGCAGTGCCGTAATTTTCAAAGATTTTCAGGTCTTTGAGAAACAATTTTCGCTCAAATATCCCATTTTTAGTCTTAAAGAAGGAATTTAACACGAACTGCCAGAACAGATGCGGCTGTTCTGCAATATTGACGATTACAGGAATTTGCCGCTCCTCTGGTTTGATAGCAACAGTATTGGATGTATCATTGTATATGAGCTTAAAGGAAGAGTTAAAAAAACCTTTGTCTTCGTATATTGCAATTAATGTGTCTGCAAGTTCTTTTATGCTTGTGGAGTCAATGCTCTTATGCGAAAAAATAGAGTTGATATAAACAATGTCCGCTCTATTTAGTACTCTGCTATTATCAATTCTTATATTAAAGGCAAAAATCAGCAGTAAAAAACTCAGTATATCCCTTTTTATTTAAAAACATCAATTCTTTTGCAAACTCTGAATGCCTTTTTCTGCCCGGCTTTTGTACGTGTTATTCTGTCCTGCAGGCTCTTTTTGGCAGTAGGTGGAGCGAATTGAGCAGCTTTTGTGTATTCGTCAACTGCCTGTTTGTAAATTGTTGATGACTGGCAGGCAAGGCTATAACCTTTTTTCCTTTCTCCGTTTAAGAAAAGTCGTTTGCCCTGTTGGTAGGTTGTATAGGCAAGACCCACATCGGCATCACCTATTGTGGAATATGCAGTGTATTTGTAAATATCCTGTATCCCTTCTATGTCAAGAATTCTTCTTGCAGTCTCTTTGCCCTTCTGGTAATTTTTCAGGCTGTAAATGTAGACATAGGCCTCTTCTACGAGCGGAAGCGCATATTTCTTGCCTGACAGCATGAATGCCTTTTCAAAGTCCAAGATGGCGAGTTTATGTTTGGCTATTCCCTCGTATCCAGTGCCTCTCCTCAAGTAATATGTGTAATTTGCAGTGTCAAATTTTGCAATCAGAGTATCTGCATGCTGAATAAGCCTTCTGTAGTATTTTTTCTGAAATTTCTTGTTCTTTTCACTGGATGCAAGCTTAACATAGTCATCCAGGAGCGCCTCACGGATACTTTTTTCCATTTTGTCAGGTACACCGATTTTGAGCGCCTTTTCAAAGTAATCAGCTGATTTTTTCTGGTCTTTATCTTTGTAAAACAGGCCTGCTGCATTCAAAATAGCAGTATTGTTCTTGCTTTTTTGCAGTGCTTTCTGGTAGAGTGTATCACAGTAAGCTGTTCTTCCTGATTTTTCATAGAGTTTGGCGAGTCCAAAGATTGCCCCGACATTGGAGGTATCGGCTGCGATTGCTTTCTGATAATAGGCTATACCCGAGTCGGTCTCCCTCTTTACAATGCCAAAAAGAAAACCGAGTCCCTGCCATCCCTGAGAATTTTTCGGATTCATCTGTATTACTTTTCTGTATGCCCACTCGGCAGAATCAATCTTAGACAGTCCAAGATACGCCCTGGCAATACTGATATAAAAAGTGTCGTTTTGAGAGTCGTAATAAAGTGCCCTGTAAAAATTGTTAAGTGCGCTTCTGTAATAAACGGTATCTTTTTTCATGTCTCCCTTTCTCATATAATCCAATGCAATGGAATTCCAGACTTTTGCCGAGTCTTTGTTAATACAGGGAGCGGTTTTGATTGTATCCTGTTTATCGGACTTTGCAGATGCACAGGATGCAAGTACGACCAATGATATTATAGATATAATGGATTTTTTCATGCTGCCTCCTTTTCTGTTAATATATCATAATATTTGCCGTTCCATTTGAACGGTATGAAGGGCTTTCCTCCGTCATCATAGAATTTTGTGAAGAATTCAACATATTGCAGCCTTAAGCTATGAACAAAGGCACCCATTGTGTTCACGAATATACTGAAAATATGTCCTCCCACAAATATAAGCGGAGCTAATATAAAACCGGCTATGGGTATCTGAAATACAAGTGCTGTTAAAATATTGACTGCCATTGCAATGCCTGCGGTAACAATCCCCAGTGCCATAAGCCTGACATAAGAAAGCAAGTCCCCTATAAGGCTGATACCGCCGTAAATGTTGTAGGCACCTTTGAGGAATTTTTTTATAATATTCTTGCTTTCGCCTGACAGCAGCAGAATTACGGCCAAACCTGCAACTGCTGCATACCAGAATGGTGCAGCAGACACATGCAGCATATAATTTTTAAATGCTCCTGCAGCAGCCGATACAAGCACAACAATCCATGCAAGCTCGTTGGATATGCCCTGGATAATTTCTCTGTTTTTGAACTTTTTTATGGCTCCTACGAGAAGACCGAATAATATCTGAAGGTATCCGAATCCAAGGGAAAGTGCAAAGAATTTCATTGTGCCGTTTGTTTTCATGGGGTCAAAAAGCCTGAATTTTGAAACAAATCCGTCCAGAGCAGGGAAAAGACTTTGAATATTCCCGAACCATCCGCCTGTCACAGCCCCGGCTATTATTGTTACAGCACCACCTGCCAGTAACATGTAAAACAGATCTTTACCCGCACCCTTGAGTTTTTTGAGAAGATACAGCGATATTAACATGAGGGCCAGTCCATATCCGGCATCCGTCAGGCAGAGTGCAAAAAAGACTACAAAGAACGGAGCCATTACGGGAGTTGGATCAAATTCTCTGTAATCAGGGAGCCCGTAAAGTTTTATGAGAGTTTCAAAGGGAAAGAATTCCCTGTGATTTCGAAGGAGAATGGGAGGCTTTTCATTCCTGTCAGGCGAAACTTCTTCCATTGATGCTGTGTCAAAGGAGTTTATAATCTTTTTTGTCCTGTCAAAATCAGACTCTTTTACCCAGCCGGTAAGAAATGTCGCACTGTCAGTTTCCACGCCGCGTTCATCCACAAGAGACCTTTCCAGAATGTTTGAAAAATAATCATGAAGAATGCGAATTTTCGGCGCATACGTAGCGAATTCTTTGAGTTTAATCTCAAGTGCACCCGCTTCCTCTTTTAACACATCAGTTTCTTTGTCTATCATAGCTATTTCCTCACTGGCACTTGATTTGTAACCGTGAAATTCAACTCTTTCAAATTCATTTTCCTGTAATTTTTGAAGTGTATCTGGGAGTTCAGATTTGAATGTGCCGACCACAATGTATACAAGTCTTTCATCTCTGTTTACCTCGGAATAGGCGATGTCCTTCAGGTTATTTAAATTCCGTTCCAGGATTTTACCGGGAATAAAAATAACATTGGTATCCTCCCTGTTCATTGAGGAAAGAGGTGCATCCATATTCTTCCATGGTAACAAAAATCCTCTCTGCACGTGAAGATTCTGTATCCTTGTCGAGAGATAGACTTTGTCATTATTGAGCGAGATAATATCATCTGCCACCTGTTTCCCATCAATGGTTTTAATTGTATCTAAGACATCTTTTTTTGATATGCTTTCCTTTTTTTCAAAAAGTGATTCTAAAAATCCCTCCTGTTTGAGATAGGGCTTTAAAATAGAAAGTGCATTTTGCAGTGAGGTTACTTTTTGCGCAAGATCTTTTTCAAGTTCTTCCTCGCCCGGCTCGCTGGTTTTAAATGTTTCTTTTATATCACTGTCTATTTCATCAATATGGATTACACCTTCGTCCTGAAGCTTCTCCAGAATGCTGGCCTTCTCGGACTTATGAAACGTAAGATAGATTTTTTTTACCTTTTCAATTGCCATTTTCGAAAACTTCGGAAATTAGTAGCTGTGTGGCTTTTTCAAGATTTTTTGTATACAAATCGTTCATTTTTTTTATATCTGATTTAAAGTAACCCTCAAGCTTTTCCACGTCTTTTTGGGCTTCCGCCTCTGCTTCCTCAAGTAGTTTGTCTTTTATTTGCTGACCTTCTTTTTTGGCATTTTCTATAATTTGTTTTTTCTGTTTTTCCGCTGCATCTATTTCCATAATAGATTGCTTTTTTGCCTGTTCAATTTTCTCTTTTGCCCTTTTTTCAGCTTCTTTAACTCTTTTTATCAATTCAACTTTCATGTGTCCTCCTTATGATTTAATATTTTAACTCAAAGTATAAGTATATGCAAGAATATGGGGTAATTAAATGAAAACTGGGTACTCTTAATTCTAAAATGCAGGAAATGTTATACTAAAGTCCGAGTAGTTTTTGCTCAAGATGCAGGTGTTCTATAATCTCCCCGCATAAATAGAATGAACCTGTTATGAATACTATACCGCTGTTGTCGTCCATAGCATGCTCAAGAGCGTCTTTGCTGTCTTTTTCATATTCAATATGTTTTAGAGGCATTGTAGTTTTGCCTTCTGTAAACGACAGAAAAGGGTCAAGTGCCCTTGGGGTCTTGGGCTTTGTGAATATTATCCTATCAAAGGGACCGTAAAGGGATTTTTTTATATTATCAATTTTCTTGTCTTTCATAATACCAAAAACAAGTGTTTTCTTTTTCTTTTCTTTCCCAAAGTAGTATTTGAATTCTCTTATTGCATTTGTTAGCGAAAAGGCATTGTGCGCACCGTCAATTATAATATCGGGATTTTTGTGAATTATTTGAAATCTGGATGGTATTGAGAGTCCGTCAAAAGAAGGCTGTTCAATGCCAAGGAATTTAAGCGTCATTATGGCAATGGCTGCATTCTGTGCCTGGAATCTGCCCATAACAGGTATGAAATAAGGTTCGGTCTTTTTATAATAATTGAAATTTAAAAGTATGCCTTTTTTTGTTACGCTTGTTATGCTGTAATTAAAATCTATGCCTTCTACAAAGGCTTTTTGCTTTTTATCTCTTATAATTTCAGTGATTGCCCTCATTGCAAGCGGATGCTGTCTGGCTATTACCAAATTTGTCCTACCCTTTGAAATTCCCATTTTTTCAGTTGCTATTTTCCCCAGATTATTACCCAGGATTTTGGTGTGGTCAAACCCTATAGGTGTTATAACGGTCAGTGTTTCTGGAATAAGGGATGTTGCATCGAGTCTTCCACCAAGTCCTGCTTCATATATGCTGAATTTTGCGTTGTTTTGCCTGAAGAATAGCAGAGACATAAGCGTCAGAGTTTCAAAAACAGTTCCTATCCCGCGTCTTCCGTCAATAAGCGGCATTATTCTCTTGAAAATCTCGGCGAAATCTTCTTTTGAAATTGGAGTGTCATCCAACCTTATCCGTTCTCTCGGGTCCACAAGATGAGGCGATGTGAAAAGTCCTGTTTTTTCGCCTGCATTGGAAAATGCTTTTGCTATCATGTGACTCACGGAACCTTTGGCTTTTGTACCTGCAACCTTCACAACATTGCTCATTCCAAGCTCAGGATGCCCGGATATTGAAAGCAGATGGGTGAAGGGCTCAAGGCTTTTGGGGCCTTTATTTTTCTTCTCGTAGTCTATAAGAGAAAAGAGATAACCGCGAGCCTGTTCAAAATCCATACAAAGTGCAGATGAATCTGTGAGCCTTCCTGAGTATTTCAATCATGTTTGCAAACTTCACTACCTTTTCTGCCGTTTTCAATGATGCCCACATATACCTTATATGTTCCTCAGAGATAACAATTTCTGGATTTTCGCTTTTTGTCCGCGCAAGGAAGTAGATAACCCTTTTTAGTACATATTTTTTACCCTTTGGGAATGTGTATTCCGTTTGCTCCTTGAATCCGTCAATTATCTCAATGTCATCATAATTTAAGCCTGTTTCTTCTGTTAGTTCCCTTATGGAAGCCTGCTGCACTGTCTCTGCGCTTTCAACATGCCCTTTTGGGAAGCTCCAGTGTGTAGGGTGCTGCAGAAGCAGGTATTCAACTTTTCCGTTTTTTAGTCTGAAAAGCACAAATCCAGAAGAAGTTTCAAGAATCAAAGCCTTATTCTTTCCCTGGCATTTGCAAGTCTTGCAAGGACTATGTCTTTTCCCAGAACTTCCATAAGCTCAAATAAACCTGGCCCCACTGTTTTGCCTGTTAGGGCAATCCTGATGGGATGTATGAGCTTCGCAGCTTTTACACCCGTATGCTCCGCTGTTTGCCTTATTATATCCTCTATTGTCTGTGCATCAAATTTGGGTGCTCTTTCTATTTGATTTTTTACATTTAAAAGTGTGTCAAAAACAGCCGTGTCCTTAAAATGTTTATTTACCCCCTTTTCTTCAACAGTGAAATCTTCTCTGAAAAAATAATCTGCAAACGGAGGAAACTCGGAAAGTGTTCTGATTCTCGTTTTAAAAAGGGGGATTATGCGCTTTAGCATTGCCTCATCCGTTTCACTTTTGATAAGTCCGTAGTCTTTGAAAAACGGTAAGCTGAGCGCAAACAATTCGTCGTCCGATTTGCCTTTTATGTAAACGGAGTTCATCCAGTACAATTTGTTGAAATCAAAAATAGAACCCCTCTTTCCGACCTTTTTCAGATTAAATAGCCTGACCATTTCGGGCAGAGAAACTATCTCCCTGTCTTCGCCAGGCGACCATCCCAGCAAAGCAAGAAAATTTAAGAGTGCATCAGGAAGTATGCCCAATTTTCTGAATTCAAGCACGGATGTTGCTCCGTGCCTTTTGGAAAGCTTGCCCTTGCCGTCCGGTGCGAGTATTACAGGAAGGTGCACAAATACCGGTGGTTCCCATCCGAAGAATTGATAGAGCAAAATGTGATAGGGCGTTGAGGGTATCCATTCATCTGCCCTCATGACATGTGTTATCCCCATGAGATGGTCATCAACAACATTTGCAAGATGATATGTAGGCAATCCGTCGGACTTTAAAAGTATAAGGTCTTCAAGCTCTGCGTTTTGAACTTTGATTTTCCCATGCAGGGCATCGGTAAACGAAGTTTGTCCTTCAAGTGGTACTTTTAATCTCACGACGAATTTTTTGTCATTGAGGGCTTTTATCTGTTCAGGTGTTAGGTCCCGACAGTGTCTGTCATATCCCGGTTTAATGCCCATGGCTCTTTGTTGTTCTCGCAGTTTTGCGAGCCTTTCCGCAGAGCAAAAGCATTTGTAAGCCCTGCCTTCATCCAGGAGCTTTTGTGCGTATTTCCTGTATATCTCCGCACGCTCTGATTGGAAAACAGGTCCCTCATCCCAGTGTAAGCCCAGCCATTTCAGCGAGTTCATAATATCGGGTACGGAACTTTCCACAAACCTGCTTCTGTCCGTGTCCTCTATGCGAAGCAAAAATGTTCCGCCATTGCTTTTTGCAAAGAGATAGTTGTAAAGTGCTGTACGTGCACCTCCAACATGAAGATAACCTGTTGGAGACGGAGCAAATCTAACTTTTACCATAGTAAAATTATAATGTCTTTTAAAAGAACAAACAATTAAACATGCGAAGTGTGCTTATTTGCTGCAGAAAACTTATTAACCGTTTTTGACGGAAAGTTGTATGTTAAACCTTTTAAGTCCGTTAACCATATCATCATACAGACGCTCATTCATACCAATTAACTCGGGCGGGATTATGCCCGTACCTGTAACTTTTCCATTTAGCAAAAGTTCTGCCATCACAAGTGCCGTATATCCTGTTGTTCTTGACATCGCTGTGATGCCCTCCGTGTAAGTGTCAATCATTTCATAGGTTATCCTCTTGGTATTGTTCTTTGCCACCACACGAAACAGCATAATGTCCTCAATTTCTTTTTTACTGTATTCTTTTAGAATTCTCAGAAGTTCGTCTTCGGATTGCTGCTTTAACCACGCTGCATGCCCTCTGTACCTTATGGTTTTTTCAAACATATTTTCGGATTTTATGGTTTTTATCAAGGTCCTCAGTCCGTCGGTATAAAAACACTCAAACACTCTGTCCTGGAATGTGATTTCTTCAATGCTGCTCAGGGGTTGTACTGTTTTTAGCTCCCCATTTTCCACTATTCTCACGGGTCTTTTGTATTCGGACAAAAGGTCATATGGATTAAATGTCACGCATAAATTCAGCGGTGGGGCTTCTTTCTGGGGAATACCGCCTACATAAATACCGA
>JALTEL010000040.1 GCA_027073945.1 Caldifarciminota bacterium
CACCGCATCTCACGTGGAATTTACTTGCTCGTAAAAACAGGCTATTATGTATTCCCAAACTTTTACTGGATAGATTTTAAACTACAGGCATCACACATACTTCCTCTGAAGCGGGCGAACATATTCAACGGCCTTATTTACGGTGTGGTTTACTTTCTTGTGGTGTTTATGCTGTCCGCAGTTATATTTGAGAAAAGGGAATTCCAATGAACAGGGGAAAGTACATTTTACTGACAATTTTAATACTTCTGCTTGCCTTTATTGAAAAAGTCAACAAAAACACACACTCGCCTTACAGCCAGACACTGCCGCTTTTCAAACCCAATCCTGAAATTGCAAAAATCCTGTCTTTTGGTGCCAGCGGTCTTCTATCCGACATTATCTTCTTCAAAACCATTGTATTCTACGGAGGTGTTAATTATAGAAAACTGTCGTACCCGGAACTTTCGTGGATGTATGATATGCTGAAAACCGCAACGAGGCTTGACCCGTATTCAACAGATGCATATTTCTTTTCTCAGGCCGAATTCACATGGGGAAGAACGGGCTGGGTACCACAGCTTAACAAACTCCTGCTTTACGGCACAAAATACAACAAAATCTGGACTCTATACTACTTTCTCGGTTTTAATACCTTTTACTTTTTGAAAGATACTGCAGATGCCGCCGAATACTTTAAAAAAGCGGCAATGCTGAATCCCAAAAGCGCTTTTTTGAAGCGCATTACTGCAAAAATGTTTTATGAATCCGGGAGGGAGGAGATGGCTATTGCCTATCTTTCATCCATGCTTTCCGCTACGCGGAAGCCTTATATGAGAAAAGAGATACAAACAAGACTTACTGCATTGAAACGTGCCTTTTATTTAAAGAAAGAGGTCTTAAAATTCAGGAGGGAACAGGGAAGAATGCCTGGAGACCTTGATGAGCTCGTAAAAATGGGCTATATAAGGCAAATACCCAAAGATCCTTACGGCGGAAAATTCTATTTAAAAGGCAATAAAATATGGACAACGAGCAATTTTTACTGGAGGCCGAATGCAAACCATAAGGACTGAAAATCTTACAAAGGTTTATAAAAATTTCAGAAAAAGCATACTGGCTCTGTCCAATTTGAACCTAACCGTACAGCAGGGTGAAATCTTCGGATTTTTGGGACCGAACGGAGCGGGGAAAACAACAACGATAAAATTACTTTTAAATCTCCTGAAGCCTACATCCGGACACGCCTTCATATTCGGAAAGGAAACATTTTCAAAAGAATCCAGATACAAAATAGGATATCTCCCCGAGAATCCGCATTTTTACGATTTTTTATATGCAAGGGATATTATCAATGCAAGAATCAATCTGCATCATATAGACAAAAAAGAGGGCCAAAAGAGGGCAAACGAGCTGTTTGATTTCCTCGGACTGAAGAATATTGACAGGCTCGCACTTCGCAAATACTCAAAGGGCATGATTCAGAAAATAGGCATAATCCAGGCAATTGTTCACAAACCCGGTTTGCTTATCCTTGACGAACCCACATCAGGGCTCGACCCTGTTGGAAGAAAAAAGGTCAGGGAACTCCTGCTCTCGTTGAAACAGGAGGGCACAACCATTTTTTTCAGCTCGCACATACTGCATGACGTTGAGACCATTTGCGACAGAATAGGCATAATAGTAAAAGGAGAACTTTCCTTCACAGGCACCACAGGTGAGATTATGAGAAAGGGCATCTCGGATTACGAAATAGTGGCGGACGGACTTTCAGATGAAGCGGCCTCTTTCTTAGGGCATTACAATCTGCGCAGGGAAGGCGAATTTTACAGAATCACATTGGCCAAGGACGAAGTTGGTAAGATTATAGACTATCTGAGGCAGCACAATGCCAATATAGTTTCCCTGGAGCCTTCCGCAAGCCCTCTTGAACGGATATTTCTCGAAACAATAGAAAAAAAACATTGAGACGTGTAATAGACCTTCCACTGCATAACGGAAGGGCGCCTACATGGCTTGTAAAGAGAATGAATCATCTGTCGGGAGCCATTGTCAGTGCTATTGTATTTGAATTGGGGCCAAACGAATTGCTTAAAAGGCTCGCAAACCCTTTGTGGTTTCAATCTCTGGGATGTTTGCTCGGATTTGACTGGCATTCATCGGGATTGACAACAACAGTCACTGCTGCCTTAAAAAGAGGTATAAAGGGCATGGAGAGGGAATTGGGTATCTACATCACAGGTGGCAAGGGCAGATTTTCCTTAAAAACACCAGAGGAGATTGAAAGCTGGAGTCATATCGCCGGAACTGACGGGGAAATGCTTAAAAATGCATCAAAATATGCTGCAAAAACGGATTCCAGCCTTGTACAGGACGGATACAAATTGTATCATCACACATTCATATTTACGGATAAAAATAAATGGGTGGTTATACAGCAGGGTATGAATATGGACACGCATTATGCAAGAAGATACCACTGGCATTCGGATACTGTAAAATCATTTCACAACAGTCCTCACACAGGGATAATTTCAAACAACCGTGAGAAAGATGTGCTCTGTCTAACTGACAAAAAATCCCATGCAAATAAACAGGGTATGGTTAGCTTATCCGCAGAACACCCTTATAAACTTCTAAAGGAGTTTATAAGGATAAAATCCGTGAAATTTCCCCGGAGGCACTGGATTAACCCTGTGTACGATATAAGCCAGAGAAATCTTTACAGGATATTTGAAAAAACTTACAATATAAAGCCTGAAAATTTTTTCGCCCTGTATACAATCAAAGGAGTGGGAGAAAAAACAATACGCGCGCTTTCAATGCTATCGGAGATTATCACGGGGAAAAGCCCATCTTTTAATGACCCTGTTATGTACACTTATACGCACGGAGGAAAAGATGGATTTCCATATCCCGTGAATAAAGCAATTTACGATAATTCCATATCCGTACTTGAGCATGCGATAAAAAGGGCTAAAATGGGTCGCAGAGAAGAATTAAATGCGCTTCACAGGCTTGGACTGCTCTTTAAAAGCGACTAAAAGGCTATAAAGTTATCACTCCTCTCGCCGCAACAGGGACAAACTCTCGGCAATTCTCCAAGAATCACATATCCACAGGAAGGGCAGACTCTGATATCACCTGCCTTGATATCTTCATCACCCATATTATTTAACAATGCATTATGCATTAAGCCAACCTGTGTCTGAGAATCCACAAGTGCATTAAATTTGCCGTCTTTTATATGCAAATTATGTAATTCCTTTGCTATAATAAAGTAGGCGTAAGCAAATGCTCGCTCAAGCAATGCAGTATTGTGTCTTCCTGCGGACTCTGCTCTATCCGCAGATATCAGGCATTCAATATGTCTGATACTTGCAATCTCAAATAGCTTTTTTACTTCCTTATCCACCGCATTTAATTATAAAGCCCGCTATATGGCCAATCAAACACATAGTACCATAATCCATTTTCGCGAAAGAGAAGCTGAGATTACAACGCTTTTCCAGAATGCCTTCGCGGCTTTGAAATTCATATATAAAACATTATAATTTAAAGATAAAAGGAGGAGAAAATGGAAAGTCATTTTTGTATATTAGGCTGCGGTAAGCAGGGAAGAGTAATCGGAAACAGGCTTTTAAAACTCGGGTATAATGTACGCTGCATTGACAATGATGAAAAACACCTGACAGCATTCAAGGGCTTCTCTAAAAAAGCAGATGTGAGAGATATAGCAAGCGTGGCCGGTATTCTTTCAAAATGCAGCATTGCCATAAATGCACTTCCAGCATCACTTGGTTTATACGGCATAAAGTCTTCCATTGCAGCTAAAAAAGACATGGTGGATATAACTTTTATTGCAGAGGATGTTTTTTTGTTAGATGAGTCTGCAAAAAAGGCAGGGGTCTTGATAATACCCGATTGCGGCGTCGCGCCAGGACTTTCCAATATCTGCGCCGGGAATGCATTCACCCGTTTAGGGAATCTTCAATCGCTCGGTATTTATGTAGGCGGTATTCCCCAGAAAGAAGCCCCACCGCTGAATTTATGCGTGACATTTAATCCATATGACCTTTTGTCCGAATACAAAAGACCCGTGAGAATAGTGGAAAATGGGGAGCT
>JALTEL010000041.1 GCA_027073945.1 Caldifarciminota bacterium
CTATATGGACATTTGATGTCCATATGGTAGTATACCATTTCTCAGCGTCTTTGAAAAGGAAGATGATAAATAAATGAATGTGCCTGAAAAAGACTCTTTGTCAGACTGGGCTGAAACGAATAAGTTAAAGGATCAATTATGAAACAAAATGCAACATATCTGTTTAGACAATCTGAAAATGGATTTTATCACTCACAAAGTAGATGGAGTACTATGGCACAGATAGCACTGATTTATCTGTCGAAGAATGCAAAAGAAGGTCTATCTATTTATCATTCACAAATGGTAAAAGAGCCTGAAAGATGGCTTGCCAAATCAGATTTGACATTGATCCCTAAAGGGTGGAGTTCAGACAATACAACCGTAGAAGGAAATATCAAATACTTGTTTGGGGATGAGGGTAAATCTTTGGAAAATGCAGGGGTATATCCTGATATTGTTTATAAAAACGATATGAAAAAAGAGATAGTACTCATCATTGTCAGAACCATAGGACGTACTCTCCGTGGACGAAAAAAAGAGGGTCTGGATAACTTTGACAGATACAATAAACTGGTAGAAAACATTAAAAAAGAGGGATGGAAATGCGAACTGTACTACCTTATGTCATACGGGCATGAAGATGAAGGTAATCAATGTGAGAAGGGGAAGGTGGATGAAAGCAAGCGCTTTCAGGATTGGAAACGTCTTGAGCAAATTGGTGGGAAGATACTGTTGTGGGAAGAGGTTTTTTCATCGCTTGCTGGAAGTGAACTTGAAAAATATTTTTTCAATGATTTAAATAAATATGCATTGATGCCGCACTAGTTGATGTAAGAATATAACGATAAAATCTAATTATATAATGATAAGGTAGGTATCCATAATGATTTATGATGATAAAAGTGAAAATGAAATTAAAGCATTGTTAATAAAGAGACAATTGGAAGAGGGAAGCTCTCTTGTAATGGAGGATCTTGACGGTATTCATTTTGAGATAGAGGCATATAAATATATTGGCCATATAGACAATATGGAAAATGCATTGGAAAAATTGGCAGATATTGAAAATAGTCCTATTGCAGATGAAGGCTATACAGGTATTAATATTTATGAATTGAATACAAGTGGGACACGTAAATTTGATTTGGAAATTGGTTATTTTTTGGAAATGTTAGAACAAATTAAAACTTTTTTGATGGTAGAAGGTATCGATGAAAATATTATTGACTTTATATCCATAAGATGTAAAACACTTAATAAACTTGGATTTGGGTCAATGGCGTTAATTGCTGACCCCGTAATGGCAGATATATATAAAAAAGAACAATTAAAAATTATAAAACGTAAAGAGCAGGAAGAAAAAGAGGCAAATGAAGAACATTACAATATATCAGATTATATGATGATTCCTGAAGATAATGAGAAAGAATAGTTTTGATGAAAAAGCAAAATGCGACTTATTTGTTTAATCAGCCATCAGAACGTTTTCATCATTCTGAAAGTAGATGGAGTAGTATAGCCCAGCTGGTATTTGAATGGATGGGTAATAACGATGAGGTATTGAATATATATGAATCTTTGTATCAAGACAAGACAAGTAAAAAGTGGCTAAAAGTTAAAAAGTTGCATCTTGATTTTAGCGAAATGAATAGTAAAAATACCATTGTAGAAGGAGGTTTGACGCGCACAGTTTTTGGCTTAGAAGAATCTCAGTGGCATAAAGACTTCAGTAATATTAAACCAGATATTGTTCATATAGGAGAAGAACGAATAGTCTGTATTGAAGTGAAAACAATAGGAGCATCCGTAAAAGAGAATATGAATCTATATAAAAGATTGGTTGAATGTTTACAGGAACATATACGAAAGAACGTTAGTCTGTATTATCTTTTGTCGTATGGGCATCGTCCAAATTCAGATTGGAAGCATCTTGAAAATCATGGAAGCAATATACTTCTGTGGGAAGAACTCTTTTTAAAGATAAAAGATTCTGAGCTTGCGCCATATATTCATCCCGATCTGGAACAATATACTCAGATGCCTGAATGGTTGTCTTGATAAAGAAGTTATATTTAACGGCAGATCATGTATTTGAAAGAAAATAGAGTGCAATGCAGTTTTTGCGGTTGTGTACAAAGCGATAAAAACCCCTTTATTCCCGGAAATCAAGCCAACATATGCAAGAACTGTGCTTATGCAATGCGGCATACAAGTTGTTTTATGGAGAGTTTGGGGAGGAAGCTACAGAGACTAAAAGGGAGAACTTTGATGATGTTGACTTCTTTGAGGTTATTAGAAAATAAGTCAGTTTGTACAATGAAAACTTTTGATCAACTACAACTGTGCACTTAAGTTGAGATAGGGAAAAGAAAATGGAAATAAATAAAGAACAGCTAAAACAAGCCCGACAAATTGTTTTAAAGTACAACAACTATTCCATCGCTTTTTTGCAACGAACACTGGGTATCGGGTACAATCGTGCAGGCGTATTGATGGAGCAGATAAAGCAGACTATGAGTATGCGGAGAAAATCCTCTTGGAGACTTAGCTCAAAAAACAAGAAAAGATTTCGTTATGTCAAATGAGATAGATGATACGGCTGAGTGGCATAATTTTCTATGTGAGATGGCAGATGAATGGATGATAGATGAAGTATTTGCACGAACGTTTCCTGTAGCAGGGAATATATTTCAAAGTTTGTTGCTAGACAATGTTTCTTGGGTTGATGAAACATTCATAAAAGATTTTCAGAAAAGATATGAAAATATCAGCTTTTCCAAAGCAGATGAAGTTAGTCTATTGATGTATGAATCAGTTAAAATAGCCGGAGACGATGCTGTTTATATCGTTTATTGTGAAGCAATAAAAAATGCGTTGTTTACTGCCAGTTCTCGGATATATCTGCTTGAAAAGATTATTGTCTATTCTCGTACACCGGTATATCCTTTGAAAATCTATTTTGAGATCAAAAAAGAGATCTTTGGGCTACAGGATATCTTAGCGCTTGCACGATGCTGGAGAAGTTTGTGTGAGAAATACAATATTGTTTATGATAGAGAGTTCAGCACATTACTAAGTGATGCTGAAAACATAATAAGAACTGATATTGAGAAACTTTTTTTCACACTTTTTCTTGCGGAAGCTGGATACTTGAATGAAGCGAGAAAAAGGTTGGACAAGGTACTTGATATACTTGTAAAAAATATCAGACTTGGAGAGATGCGTTATCGAGAAGTCAAAGCATTGATGAATAAACTCTTTGAACAGTATAGTTATCAGAATGAAGAAACTTCTGTTATGGTTCGTACAGTTTCAAATAGACTTTTTGGAGTATGTTATGAGAATCAAAATAGATGAGTATTTAGCGGAAATTGAAGCACAGGAACGGGCAATGGAACAGAAGGCTATCAAACATTCTCGATCACGTGCCTTTTCAACAAAAATGCCAAAATCATTTTTTGAACATCCCATATACTCTGAACTTAAAGAGATGATTTTATGCAGGGAAACAGGTAAACTCTGTCCCCGAAGATGGGAGGAACTGAAGATAGACTTCAATGATAAAAATGTCCGCTACGCCTCGTTATGTGGCAAAAGTATTACAAAAGTCTCGAATACACATAATTTGAATTGTGCAGAAACAACCTGCATTGCTGTACCTATTGATAGTACACTATTCCGTGAAATAGACAGCAGATATGCAGAAGAAATTTTTTTGTATATTTTTATTCAACTCATGAGACGAAAAATGCAAAGTACAGGATACAGAGAGGAAGATGATTTTTTGTCCTGTGATTTGGCATCTATTGCAGTAATCGCAACTGAGTTTATAGAGTTACATGTAGAGAAAGTTGATATTTGGGAAAGAGAATTTTCAAAGTATAGTATCAACTTTAAAAGGATGTATGACACCCTCAAATAGATAGTGAGTAGTGTTGTACAGCCTACCCTTAAAAGTTCGACGGGGTCGGGGTATTGATGAGGTTGTAGAATTCGTTTCTGGTACGTTCGTCGCTTTTGAAAAGACCGCGCAGGGCGGAGCTTACGGTGGTGGAGTTGATCTTCTGGACACCGCGC
>JALTEL010000042.1 GCA_027073945.1 Caldifarciminota bacterium
CCACGGAAACGCACAGCACACGGGGATAAGTCCGTACGATACAAGAGGCAACGGTGGAGGGCTTCTGTGGGAGAGAAATGTAGGGCATAAGATATACTCCGAACCTGCCATAGGCCCGGACGGAACGGTATTCGTGCATGCGAGGGACGGAGTTCTGTACGCATATAATGAGAACGAGCGCTCCATGCAGTGGAGCACATCCTATGATTGTGTGGGGGTCCTCCATTCCACGCCGGCCATAGGCGATGACGGAACCATATATGTGGCATTCGAGCAACTGGTGGCCTTCTTTCCCAATGGAACTGTGAAATGGGCGCTCACCAACCTGCAGAGCAGCGTTGAGTCAAGCCCCACCATAGCTCCGGACGGAACGATATATGTTGGAGGGGCCAGCGATATGCTGTATGCCGTGAACCCGGACGGTACACTCAAATGGCAGTTCCACGGGGACAACAGCTCAATACTTGCGAAGATGACCGGCACTCCCGCAATTGGCCCTGACGGGACCATCTATGTGGGCTCAACGGACCACGAGCTATATGCCGTGAACACAGATGGCACTCTGAAATGGAAGTATCAGACAGGAGGGCAGATACTCGCAGCCCCGGTGATAGGTATAGACGGAACCATATATGTTGGCAACTATGAGGATGAGGCGCTCTATGCCATAAATCAGGATGGAAGCCTGAAATGGAAGTTCAACACGAACGGCACGGTCATAGCCACCCCAGCAATTGGCCCGGACGGAACCATATATGTGAGCGCTGGGACAGGCCATTTCTATGCCATAAAGCAGGACGGAACAATGAAATGGGATTTTTCAAAGGAAGGATCCATATTCGTCAGTCCAGCCGTGGGCGCAGATGGAACGATATATGTCCCTTCAAGGGACCACAAGCTCTATGCCCTAAACCCAGACGGCACCCTCAAATGGACATTCTCTGCATCGGATGAGTTATGGGAAAGCCCTGCCATCGGAGAAGGTGGAACGATATATGTGTGCTCCATAGACGGAAAGCTCTATGCCATAAATGGAGAAGGCACACAGCCACCATCGGACGGTGGAGATACAGGCGGAAATGACAATGGAACCAATGATACGTCAGGAGGAAATGATAACGGTGGCGGCAGTTCCGGAGGGGCAGGAAGCACGCCCGGCTTCACAGCACCGATGCTCATCATTGCACTGGGCGTTTCGGTGAGCGCTGCCCTCTGGATGATGAGGAAAAGGAAGTGATTCACCAAATCCCTTTTCGTTTGCTATATCATATTTTTTGAGACCGTATCAAGTGTTTTTATTCTAGCTTCTTCCTCGATATCTTTTATTCGTTTGGTCGTTCTATATTTTTCTTCATCAAGTTCTTCGGTATTCTCTTTCAGTTCTCTTTCAAGGATTGCTTTTTTCTCCATAATGGAATCCAGCCTATTTTTATCATCAATATCAAGGCCATTTCCCCTTATAGCTTTTTTGTATGAATCTATAACTCTATCTATCTCATCAAGCTGACTATTTATGGAGGCAATCCTCACATTATATTGGCTAAAATCTCTATTTTTCAGCTCTACATATTCTTCATAGAGGGAGGCAATATTTCTTTCTACATCTTTTTCATTTGGGATGTGTTCAAGGTTTGTAATTTGTTTTGCCCATTTGATTATTTCTCTTCTTTTTTTTGATGTATCATTTCCTTTTATATAAAGAGGCGCACTCAAGAGAACGCCAATAATTCCAAATACACCTAAAGATGGCCAATATCCTAGCCTCTCTTCTTTCGGGCACAAATAAGTGGCTTTACTATATAGCGTAAAAACCCCTTCGTCATAAGATTCCGACTCATACTCTGCGTATATTTCATCACCAATGTGGATTGTTCGGGAGCCGTCATAGTAAAAATAATCGCTGCCACTGTCTAAACGAATCCATATTCCAGACCCGATTAAACCCGTATCGTACTTCACGTCATCAACTGTGCCTGCAACACCCCAGAGACTTGTCGATCCTTTTTCAACTGTTTGGGTGGATGGTATATACCATAAAATCGTATATGCTATACCAGAAACAATAAGCAAAGAGATGGATAGAACGGCAATCAAAATAGATATTTTTTTTAAATTCATAATTATCACCTCAATGTCCAATTTATGAGTGTCGAACCTTCTCCTTCAATCACTTGATTGCCTCCAGATGGCATTTCATTCGCACACATATATATCTCTAAAACCTTATCTTGGTATGTTCCTGGTTTTGCGGTCGCGAAAACTGCATCTTTTTGGAGGTAGTTATATCCACCACCCGTCTTTGTCTCACCCGGTTGAATAGTGCCCAAATCTAAAACCATAAGTGTAGCAGGATTGGGCGAAACTGTGATTCTAATAGTGAAATTATATAATGGTTTTTTCCCTATATTTTCTATAGAAAATGAAGGAACCCATGTTGTTGCATTATAATAGCCTTCATTTGGTTCGCCAACTCTAGTTGTTGTCAAGCTTGTTAGATTTAAAATATTACTCTGGAATAATGCATCAAAATCTTTTTTAACTTCTGGAAGTGTCGGTTTATCTAGCGACGCAAAAAATTCTTCACCATATTCATAAGGATATGGAACAGTAAAATAGAACACAGAAGCAGTCGCACTTCCCGCTCTTGTATCATCATGTTTTAACTCTGTAAGTAAAGTTGATGTTCCAGTTAGAGAATTTACATGTACGGTACCGTAACAATATATCGTAATATTCTCCCCGTTTCCTTCCGTTGTAACAAATACTTTAACAGTATAACCAGCATTCTCATTCTCTTCCACCTTCCACGACACATTACTAATTTTAACTGCATTTAAACTTTTCCTCTCCTGAGGGCGCGGATAATAAAAATAAATCATAATTGACGATATTAATATGAGTACAATGACAATCATAGCTAAATCTTTTTTGTTCATAGTTTTCATACCTCCTTTATACTTCTTTCCTGCTTTCGACCGCTTTCTTTAATCTTTATTTGCATCTTTGCATCACCAGATCGCACTATATATCTCCGATATATAAAGTTTTTGACTTTCTTATTATCTTGTCCGCTCCATCCTAAATGTTTTGAATGCTAGATAATTCATTTAATTAATATACCCTACATCTTTATGCTGTGGAGAATTTCATTTTGTATCTCATAATAAATATGCATACTATAAACAATCTGCCCTCCCCCCAGAAATCTCCAAATAATTGTCAGTAATGGAGACACACCATTAAAATGGGATTCTCCGTCGAATAATAGTAGTTTAGACGTAATCGGATATAAGATATGTAAGGGAATGAGTAGTGGCGCAGAGGCTTATCTCGTATCTGTGGACAGAAACACAACCCCGCTATTCAGACAACAGTGTGAGCGCTGGAGAAACATACTACTTTATGTGACGGCCGCTAATTCTGCAGGAGAATCGCAGGCAACCAATGAGGTACAGGCAACGCCCACAGCAGTTAGCGGTGGAGGCAACTGAACGAACATTCCCTGATTCACCACACCGGCGCTCCTTATCGCAGTGGGCGTTTCAATGGGTGCAGTCTTCTGGATAAGGAGAAAGAAGCGACACTTTCACAGACACTCCTTAAACCCCTTCAAATACCATTTTTTGAGATATGTTCGTGCATACCGAACCGCTAACCTGCCGCTCCACGGGGAAAGGCACCTCTATAGATTTTTAAATGAAGTGTGGAATAAATCTATAAAAACATTTAAATAACACTCTCCAATGAGGAAGTATGTTTCGCTGTAAAATGGATAGGCGGCGATTAGATGAAAAAAGGAATGCAAAATGGATATCTAGTATGGGCTTAAAGATGCATGATTTAAAGGGGGGAAATGTGTGCAAAGAAATACTATAAATATCTTAGTAGCAATTTTAATAGTTGTGATTATACTAGGAGCCGCACTTGTTCTGTGGCTACCAAAATCAGGAGAAACAGAAAAGACATTAGATAGTATCCGGGTCTCGGTAAAAGATGAAACAGGCACTCCAATTTCTGGTGTATATGTTTTTTTTAAGCAGTCAAGAGGGGGAG
>JALTEL010000043.1 GCA_027073945.1 Caldifarciminota bacterium
TAAAATGATGATCCACACCAATCAAAACCACCTCGTTAAAACCCATGAAATAGGCAAGTTGCATTGCAACATATGTTACTGTATGCCCTTCCCACAGGCCACCTTGCACACAAGGATCTTTGGTAAACGATGGTCCGCCGAAGCTTTTAAGGAAGATGATGCCACTGGGATCCGGGATATAAGGAAGCCCTTTGAGGCCTAGAAACTTAGGAGCTTGAATTTTTAGAATAGCCTCTACACTTTGCTTAATAACCAGTGGGTTTACCGATACATAATAAGTAGGCCTGAAATCATATTTATCAAAGATCAGATAAATTCGATTCATTCCGAAGGTGATCTCGTCCTTGAGAAAGGACAAATCCATTTTGTTTAGACTCGGCCCATTCCCAATGATGACGCATCGCTGGCCTCGGTGTTTGTCTTTATATTGTGCCAGGAGCTGATTTGAGGCTTCCATTACTTCCTCTAGCAAGGTGGTGCGTCGGTAATTCGCAGATACATCAACTTCGATGGAATTTGTATTTTTTTTGAGTGAAGACGTCATGTCTATCTGTTCTGTTGTATCCCAATCACGTTGCAGGGCGCCAATTAATCTGTTATGCACTGAATTAGCTGGATTTTTGCTTTGATAAAAAGCTAAATTATCTTCCAGCTCGGATAGATATGATAAAATTTCTTTATAATTATCATTCCCCCCCTCCAAGGTGCGAGAATGGCTTGTATGTCTATTAATTTTGAACACGGATTCTATTTTTTCATTGCCTTGTAAAAGTTCAAAGCCGCATTGATTCAATGTTGTATTTAATGAAGACAATGAAAAACTGAAGATATGCGCATGAGTTAAATATTTTAAAAAATCACAATCATAAACATATCTTGTTTTAAGATCCAAAACCCCAGGAACTTCTATATAAAGGATTGTATCCTCATATGATATTTTTTTTAAATAATTAAGTGTGCTAAATGGATCTGTAAGATGTTCAAAAATGTGAGATAGTATAATCACATCAAAATGATTTTTAGTCTTATTTGTATATTCTTCAATTGAATCCGATACAAGCTTTAGCCCCTTTTTATTACCATATTTCACATAGTCGTTGTTGTATTCATTGCCGTAACAATCCACATTGATACTATATCTTTTTGCAACATTTGCGAATTCCAATAAATTAGTTCCGCACCCCGCACCCATCTCAAAGATTTTTATATTAGATGAATTTAAATAGGCCTTCACAAAATTAAATATTTTACTACCTTGTCCTTTTGAAAATAAATCTTCCTTAGGTTCTGCAGTTCCAAAATGTAAGGGATGGTAAAACTTATTATAGTACAAAGGCAACGAACTATAGCAAATGTAGGGATTTGTATATATAAGTCCACAGTTTTTGCAGATATAGAATGAGAAATCGAGGCCAAATCTATCTACCGATGCAATTTTTTGTCTATCATGACTACCACACAAACAAACATTTCGGCTACATAGGGCAATATCACCATTTTCAATTGAGGTCTGCAAATCGACCTTTGTTTGAAATTGAAGATCGTTCATCTTCCAAGATGCTTTTTTTGTAAACAAGAATCTTTCTAACATGTAAAAATTCCCTCAAATAAATGACGATACCAAGCCAACCTCTTTTTATTGAAGCCTTCTATTATGTAAATTGATTATTTCCAGGGTCATGCAGGCATGCCCCAATACCTCCATCCACATTCACCATCGTGCCAGTTATAAAGCTGGCTTGCGGACTGGCCAAAAAAAGCGCAACTTGCGCGATCTCTTCGGGCTGCGCTACACGTCCCAGTGGGTGATAATCTGCCAATACCTGCAATCCATCCGCATTGTCCTTAAAGCCGGAACGCAGCATCGGCGTGTCAGTCGCCGCAGGTAATACAGCATTCACACGGATATCAGGTGCCAATTCAATGGCAAGAGAATGTGTAAGTGTAAGCAACGCACCCTTGCTTGTAGCATATGCAGTAAATTCTGGCTTGGTCACTCTGGCGTGGATGCTGGAGATATTCACTACACTACCTTTGGCAGCGCGAAGCATTGGCAGAAAACGCTGAATCAGCCAAAAAGGGGCTAGCAGGTTCGTTGCTAACGTAGCATCCCAATCCTCTGCTATAATTTCCTGTATAGGTTTAACTATCTGAATGGCGGCATTGTTCACCAATGCGTCTAGGTGGCCCTCAGCAAACTCTTCTACACGGCGGTAAAATGATTCACACACAGCATCAGGATGACTCAAGCGGCAGACATCAAATTGGAGTATTTCATAGGGCAATTTTGCTGTCTTCCGGCAGTCAACTCCGATAACTCTATATCCTTTTTCTAAGAAGACCTCGCAGATAGCCTTCCCAATCCCGCCGGCAGCTCCTGTTACCAATACAGTTGGCACGGTATTCCTCATTCTTTCGCTTTTATGTGCTTTCACGTTGCAACTCTTCGAGCAGGTGATTTAGCGTGGTTTGATGGATTCGCTTCCAGTGCTCCGGACTGCTGTTTGCATTATGCGGCGACAGAAGAACATTCGTCATAGACCGCAGAGGACTATTCTTCGGCAAAGGTTCATCTTTAAATACATCCAGGGCCGCACCGGCAATCTGTCTGTTTTGCAACGCCTTAATAAGTGCAGATTCATCAACCAAAGGGCCACGCGCCGTGTTAATGAAATAGGCTGTGGACTTCATTAATCTAAATTCGTTGGCTCCCATAATATGGTAGCTAGTAGGATTTAAATCGCAGTTCAAACTCACAAAATCACTCTCACGAAGTAATGTTTCTTTATCAACCATCTTGATACCTGTTTCTGCCAAAAATTCCGTGGGCATCTCCACAATATCATATCCTAACAACTTCATCTGAAATCCCATGGCGCGTTTTATGGTTGCTTTTCCTGTATGGCCTACACCAATAACACCAAGTGTATGGTTTGAAAGAGAGAAACACTCAAGTTTGTTCCAGGCACCAGAATGCATATCATCATTTATCCAGGGAATATTTCGGGCAAAACAAAGCATATACCCTAACACCTGATCACTTACAGGCTCGGTAAAGGCATTAAGTGTATTACGCACAGCAATACCAAGCTGTTTGGCAGCATCTTGATCAATCGAATCTATGCCAGTGCCCCACTTTGAGATGACTTTCAGCTTTGTCGCTGATTTTAAGACCTTTGCTGTGAATTCATCATCGCCTGAAATTACACCATTAATGTCCCCCATCCATTCCAAAAGTTCTTTTTCAGAAAGTCTTTCTTTTACTGGTGGTAGAATTACCTCTATTTTATTGTCTTTAAAAACACCCATATAATCGTTTATTACTGCTTGCATATATGGAGCTGTTATCAATACCTTAAATTTCATGTTTATTTGTCTCCATTTTGTGACGTTGTTTAAAAAGAAATTCTGCAAATAGAAAATCCAACTCTTCGTCTATATCTATCGCTTCTTTGCGACTGACTTCAAACATAATGGGATGATAGCCGATACGATTTTTGCGGACTTCCAAAGTTTTTCTGGAGAATATATATAAAGTTGAATTTTCTTCGTAAACCGGGGGCAAATCCTGAGTCCGTAACAATATATCAGGATCATGGTTGATTGAATGGCCTTGGGCATCATATAATCGAGTCTGCAGACGAGTAACGCCAAATAATGAATCATGATCTCCCGGAGACAGAAAGGTTTCAATGGCTTTGGTGATGGTCTCAGTACGGAGTAGTGGATTAGTGCTGTGCGTTTGCAGGTAGTAAACGGATTCTATCTGGGTGATGTCATAGAGCAACACGTCATTCATAGGCACCGTGCCGGCTCTTAAATGTTCTGGGCGTTCGATTAGCCGCACTTGTGGGAAGCAGTGTGATGCATCTTCCATGATCTTTCGGCTATCGGTGTCAATAACCACCTCGGTTATGAGCGGGCATCTCAGCAGAGTGCCGATAATGTGATGGTAGAGAGGCCGACCGGAGAATGGACGATAGTTCTTACCAGGCACACGCTCGCTGTTATGACGCATAGGAACTAGAGCAACAATTTTAGGAGGTTTGTTG
>JALTEL010000044.1 GCA_027073945.1 Caldifarciminota bacterium
CTTCTACTATGAAATCTATTGTTTCCTTGATAAGGTCTTTTATTCTCTCTAAAATTCTTTTTAATAGAAGAACAGCCCCCTGATACAGTTCTTTCAAGAAATCCCGTATGTCATCATAAAATAAGATAAAAAGCACAAGTCCCAGCGTCTTTAATTCTTCTGGTATCGAAGAGAAAAAATCCCATACACTTTTTCCACCCTCGACAATAAATTTTCCTAAGGACAAAAAAGCAGAAGTCAAAATGTCCACCACAAAGGAGGCCATTTTTCTGAGCAATCCTAAAAAGAGATATACCAACTTAGGCAATGTTTCAGCTCTTAAATAATAAAGTTCTGCCCCCACTTTGAATATGGTTGCTTTCTTGGCTACATCTCCAAGTTTTACTATCTCTAAACCATCTATCTTAAAATGCTTTACATTTCCAGTGACTATTCCGTGAGCCTCTCTTTTGAAATAAAGGGCAATAAAAGGAGCATCATCTTCATCTTTGATTCCCAACTCTTTTATTGAAGCTCTGTACTCGGCGATTTCGTAATCCGGTACTATTTCAATATTTTTTAAGAAATCTCTTATTTTTTCATACAGTTCTTTTTCATTCAGATCCTTCTTTTTAGAAACCTCCGGTATTTTTTCTTTAAGTTCTTTTATAATCCATTCTGGAGCCATAAAGTGGATAAAAGGAGATTTCATTAAACGAGAAAAAAGAGACTTCTTTTCTTTGAGTATCTCCCCAACAGCACTACTTATAAGAATATTTGTATCTACAATTAAACTTATTGTCAAATTTTCATTCAGGATTTCAGCCATGTGAATTTCGAAGTACTCTTTGACAGGAGTGAAATCCTCTTCAGGTATGACTTCCATCATTGAATCAATGCTCTTTATCTCATCTTCTGTAATCGCACAGCAAGCCATTTTTTAGCCCCCATATGTCGTTGGAAACATCTCTTTAAGTTTTTTCAACGCCCATTTCACTTTTTCTTTATTGAACACATCCGCCTTCTCTTTAAGTTTTCTGCTCCATTCCTTATCCGCTCTGATATAATCAATCACAGTTTCCACATTAACGGATTTTCCCTGCCTCATAAGGTCAAGGGCCGCATAATCAACCGTGGCCAGAAGTTCAAGGTCTTTGTTCTTCATGTATTTGAGCTTGGATTGCTCCAGCCATTCAAGAGCCGGCCTGTACCCGTATCTTTCAAGGTATTTCTCCGCATCCTGAAACTTCGGCCCTTTTTTGAAGTGGGTATTTCCCACAGGCTCAACATACCCGTTTTTCTTCGCTATTTTTTCAGGCCCTTTATACCTGATTGCAGGGTCATATGGGCCTGCTGCCATCTTGGAATACTCGCCCAGAACATCCATGCCCATATATCGCTTGGCCAGATACTCGGCCTTTGTAACCCTTACTCTGTCCGGTGTAAACTTCTCATCGGACATCACACCCACGACACCGGAGAAAAGCACCGCTTCCATAAAGGGCTTTGTAATCGGCCACGGTTTCACGCTCCCCTCTATGTGCTGGATTATGAAATCTTCGACGGGCTGTTCTTTGCTTTCGTAATCAACCCGAACCGCTCCGCTCATGAGTTTAGGAAGCAGAGTATCACGGAGATTTTCAAGGGTGCGGATTTGTTGATTAATTAGTATTATCTTATCAAGCATGGGAGACATTTTTTCGTCCATTTCTTTTAACTCTCCATCTGAAGGAACAAGAACCATTGAACTTGCCAAATCTTTTCTTTTAATGTGTCCCATTGTTGTTGCCTTGCTCTCAGCAATGGAAATAAATTTTTGCAGGTGGTACTTCGTCCAGAAATAGTAAAACCATTTAGGGAACTCCTCAGAAGTAACTTTAAAAAGATGCTGGTTCAAAACGCATTTTTCACCGTCCCATATTTTAACAAGCAAGCTTCCAGACCAAGAAAAGATTACATCTCCATTCTCTACTATGTATTCTTCTGGCACATTTGAAGTTGCCCAATCTGAATTTTCGGAAAGGCCTACCCTCAAATCTTTGATTTTTAGAACTGGCAATTTCTCAATCTCATTTTCTGGCGGGTATTTTTGGCAAGCCAGCCCATTTAGATAATTAGCAATTTCGCTTAGTGATTTTTCCTCCCACCCCTCCTCCTTCTCCTCAATAAACCACTGTCTGAACAGCGTTTCCGCCATCTGTTCAAGGGTTTTGTTCTGGCGGTGCAGCAGGTCTATTTTGTCGTCAAGGGATGAAAGGATGGATGCTATGGCGCGCTGTTCGGGGAGAGGGGGGAGGAGGATTTCAAAATTTGAGATTACTCCAACATTTAAATTTTGTTGGGCGGCTCCTGAACTTAAGAGAACCAATTCATTAAAACTGTTCAACAAGGAATAATAGATAAAGTAATAATCTGCTGTATCTTCACACAGAGTTATATTACAACATGCCTGATTGGTAGTTAATGGAATTTTATTAATAGCAACTTTTCCTGCTGTTGCACCATACATGGCGACAATTACAGAATTTTCTTCAATCCACTTTGCTGATGAATTTCTCAGCCCCTCCTCTGTAATATGCTTTTCTGTCTCATAAATTCTGCAGTTTCTTATCTCTTTTGTATTCAACCAAGGGATGTTCCCACCATAATATTCTAATTTTTTTGTTGAAGGTGTCCTTCCAGAAGTCATTCTTTTTGCCACTTCTCCGAGTTTAACCGTCTTCCACCCATCAGGTATATTTCCGCTCAATCCGACACCTCATCCCATTCTTTACACAAAACATTCAGCCTCATTCTTTCTACGATGTCCCGTATTAGTTTTTCATCATCTCTTCTTATTCTTGGCCCAAAGATTATCTCCTTAATTTCGACCTTCACATATTTTTTACTCGTAAAAGCCCGTATCTCTTTCTCATATTTCCACGATTCAGTTTTATGCGTGAGAATCTCCTTGGCCTTTTCTTCCAGCGTTTTTCCATTTACGGCCTCAAGCTCTGGAAGTCCAGAATATCTTATCTCTCTCACATCAACATCCTTGTCTTTTATTCTGACACCCAGAACAACCCCTTTTCCTCCGTCGGCGTAGTGGGTTATCATCACATCGTTCTTTTTTACTCTTGATAGTGAGCAGATTCCAACCCTCTTTTTGGAGTGTTTAAGTTCTTGAATGGTATTTCTTGTAACTGACCCAGAACTGTAAAGGTAATGTCCTTCCATATAGTCGTTCATCTCAGAATATTTACAGGCATAAAGCCTCTCATTAACCAATATATCCATAAACCGCCTGAAGTCCTTCAGAGAGCGGTATTTGTAGAGTGTTTCATTGAAATATTTTTCTTCCCTCATCCCCCCACCTCCAGCCTTGCCAGCATCTCCATGGCCCCCATGTCCATCTTGGAGAATGCGAACCACTTCTTGCCGCCCCAGCTTGACATCACATTCTGTGATTTCAAGTTTCGCTTACTGTTTGAGGCCGCAATTTGCGACCTCAAGATTTCCATGCCGTGAGAGGTTTTTCTCCTGCTCACTCCACCACCTCCCAGTGGCCGCCTCTGGCCGGGCCCACACGCCTGATTACTCCTTTCTTTTTGAGGGTCTCCATGTGTTTCTGCACCGCAGATTGGTTGATGCCCAGTATCTCTGATATTTCCTTACGGGATATTCTGGGATTCTCATGTATCAGTTCGATTATCTGCATCTGCCTTTCCGAAATACCCTTTTCTGACCACCTTTTTGACCACCTTTCTGACCACCCTTCTGAGTTATCGGTAGTCTTATCGGTAGTCGCTCCCGTAATTTTCCCCCCGACATCTGCCTCTTCTTCCGGTGCGAGCGGAATTATTATCCTGAATATGTCCCCTTCCAGAAGTTGCGGCTCCCCACCTTTGGAGTGTTCGATGTTCAGCCCCTCGCCCTGTTCGATTATTCTCAGAACCTCTTCCCCGTCCATATCCTCACTCTCTCCGTTCCTCCACCTTCACCTTTTCGAGGTTCTCCAGAATCTCCCTGTTCAGCCTCTCCTCCTCCCTCAACTGCTCCATGAACTCCTCTTT
>JALTEL010000045.1 GCA_027073945.1 Caldifarciminota bacterium
TAGACCTACTTGGAAACTTACAAATACAAGTATAACGGGATTCGATATGACGGATGGAACAAATCCTTTGTTCACTGTTTTAAGAAACGGCAACGTCGGCATCGGGACGACTTCACCAGCAACAGATTCTTTAACATTAGGAGAATTAGGAACAGCAGACGCTACAACAACTTTTTATGACTCTCGTAATTTAACTTTAAGAGGTTCGTATTGGGACGGATTAGCAGCTCAAACTTATGACGCTGCCATAGTTCATAATCTTACTGCTGCAACTCCTACTTCTCAATTAGACTTTACAATAGGTGGAACTACTCAAGCCAGTATTACTTCTGCTGGAAATATTACCGCAACTTCAATAGGTGGTATTACAGAAGCAAACTTGCTTGATAAAACTGCAGCTGAAACTATTAGTGATAATTGGACTTGGCAGATAACTGCTAATGATATAAGTCTTACGTTAGCAGATTATTCAACAGGACTTATCAATGAAAGTTCAATTAACCTTAAAAAATCTCATCAAGATACCGTTGGCAATACAGTTACCGTTGATACAGAAAGATTAGGAAGTATAACTTATTCAGGAAATACTGGTTCAGGTTCTATAATTGCTGCTCGGATAAGAGCAGTTCAAGAAGGGGCTTATAACACAAGAATACCTGCTAAACTTTTATTTGAAACTTCTTCTGATACTACTTTTGCTACTGCTCTAACCATTGATAGTTCTCAAAATGCTACTTTTGCTGGGCAAGAACTTACTTTAACTAATGGAACTGCTGCATCTTGTAATATACAAAGAAGCTCTGATAATGCTGGAGACCCACGATTAGCTTTTAAAAAATCAAGGGGTACAGTTGCAAGTCCAAGCGTGATAACAGCAGGAGATGGTATAGGGGCTATTGATTTTAAAGCTCACGATGGAACATCATTTGTAAGTTCAGCACTAATAGAGATTTTATCACAAGGAACAGTAGCAACAGGACAAGTTCCAGCTCAAATGCTATTTTATACAGCGAATACTTCTGGAACTCTTACAGAGGCATTTAGAATTCGTAACACACAAATAATGGATTTTAGAGCAACAATGGGTAATTCAAGTAAAGACCCAACCACCGATGCCCCTACCGATTGGGTAGAAATTCAAATTGCAGGCACGACTTATTATTTACCTGCTTATACTGCTTAATTATGAATATAACAACACTAACATTTATACTCGCAATTCTCGCAATCTTGACTTATGGAATATCATTTGTTAAAGGAATTTTTAGGATTGGAAAAAAGATTGATGAGCCAAACCAAAAACAAGATTTAGAAATTGCGTTAATTAAAAAAGATATTAAAGAAATAAATAATAATTTACACGAAATGAATATCAATCACATTGACCACATTGAAAGGGATATTCGGGAATTGATAAAAGGACAGGTGCGAATTGAAACTTTATTAAAAAAATAAAATGACTGAGTATACTTTACCAATTCAGGTTTCTGCTGGATTAGCAGAAAGTAAATATCGAGGGATTAAAGGTTCGCTTTATAGAAGCGTTGGAACTGATATTCACTCTATTCCTGGTCTTTTACAGGTCAATCAAAAACTAACAAAAGATAGCGGAACAACTGTTACAGATTTTATTAAATATGCTATTGCTGGTTCTGACGGTAATACTTATTGGTTTGGTGATACTGGTAAGATTTATAAAAGGACTTCTGGCGGAACTTGGTCTTTATTAACAACTGATACTCACGGAGAGATATTTGGAGCAGCAGAATTTAACGGTTATATTTATTGGGCAACTGCTTCTAATTTAGCCAGATGTGTTATAAGTTCTGTTGATTGGGAAACGGACAAAAATGAAACTTATGGAACTTTTACAAACGGGACTACTCCTCACCCAATGAAGGTTCATTTACTCAAACTCTATATTGGTGATGGAAAAGATGTTGTGGTTTCTACCGCCGCAGGAACTTCTGTATTAGATTTACAACCTGATTTTACTATTCAAGCATTAGAAAGTGCTGGAATAGACCTTTTAATAGGAGCAAGAGTTGATAATAGAAACCAATGTGGAATTTTTAGATGGAATTGTAATGATGATAGTTGGAACTTTGAAGATTACATAAATGAAGACGGAATTAACTCTATTATTTTAGAAAACCAGAGTAATGAAATAGTTATTTCAGCTGGTTCAAAAGGAAACATTTATCAATATAACGGTTATTCTTTAAATTTTAAAAGACAAATACCAGGAACTTATACTTCAACTGCCAAAAATACAGTTTATTCAATGGCAAACTTTGGCAATTTAGTTTTAATAGGAGTTTCTAATTCTACTGGTGACCCAGCGTTAGAGGGCGTTTATTCTTATGAAGCCAAAACATATCCAATACTTAATTTAGATTATGTAATTTCACAAGATAAAACTGCTTCAATATCAGTGGGAGCTATTCTGGTAGTTGGGCAAGATATTTTTGTTGCTTGGAAAGATAGCACAACTTATGGAGTAGATAAACTTGATTGGTCTAATAAATATGGTTCAGCATACATAGAAACAATGGTTCTCAATCCTTTAAATGGCACACAAAAACTATTTAAAGAATTTGGAATTATGAGCCAAGCATTGCCAGCAAGTTGTGAAATTGCTGTTTCATATAAAAAAGATAGTGATAGTGCTTATACTGCGGTTTATGGTTCTCCCATAACATTAGCTGATACTGTAAGACAGATTTTAAAAGATACATTAGAAGGCAATAAAATACAAATTAAACTTGCTTTTACTGTTAGTGCCAATACTTCGCCAGCTATTGAAGGAATGTATCTTGGCTTTAATAAATTTGAAAAACCATAATGGAAATTGATTTAGAATATATTAAACCAGTTGCGGATATTCCTATCCCAGATTATTTAAAACCCTTTTTTAGAAGAGGAACTTTAACTGGTGTTTTACAATCAGCTCATATTGTTGGTGGTGATTTAAGAATTGGAAGCGGAGATAGTGTTTTTAAAGCAGATACCAATGGTATTTATTTAGGCAACTCTGCTTTTGCCTCTGCTCCTTTTAGAGTAACCCCAGCAGGAGCATTAACTGCCACATCAGCAAATATTTCTGGTGCTATAACAACAGGGGCTGGTTCAGATTTAGATGGGCAGTATTTACAAGCATTATCAGTCGGAAATGCTAAAATTGCTGATTTAGCAATTACTACGGCTAAAATAACTGACGCTAATATAACAACTGCTAAAATTGCTGACCTTGCTGTTACTGACGCTAAAATAGATACATTAGGGGTCAATAAACTAACGGCAGGGACAATTACCTCAAAAGATATTGTATTATCAGTTACCGACGGAGCTGGAGATTCAGTTATTAGAGCAGGTAAAACAGATTTTACAAATGTAGAGTCAGGATTTATTTTAGGAATAGATGATAGTGATAGTAATTTAGCCAAATTTTATATAGGAAATACAAACGATTATCTTAATTGGGATGGAACAAATTTGAATTTTACAGGTGGAATTACAACTTATGGACATCCAGTTATTGCTTCAGCGTATTTAAGTGGTGATTTAGGACAAGTAATTGCCGAAAATACTCATTCTTATGTTGCAGGGCAAGGTGGTATTCTTTCAACGTCAGCAATAGGCAGTAGTGGGTATTCAGTAACTCTTGGATATTTAAAAGGAATAATTAGCGGAGATTTAGGAACTGCTATTATTGGAACTGGGTATTATTCAAGTGGAGATAATAGAAGAGATGTTATTTATATTCAATCTATAGATTCAATAGACGCAAATATAAGTTTTTTTGCAACATCAGGCTTTGGTGGAGGGAAAAGTATATTTTTTATAAAAGATTGTGGTGCTGTTCCTACTTCAAATCCAAGTAGTGGAGGATTTCTTTATGTTGATGCAGGAGCATTAAAATATAGAGGTTCATCTGGAACAATAACAACAATAGCTAATGCTTAATTTTTAATTTTATGACTTACAAAAAAATCAATAATGACATTATAGA
>JALTEL010000046.1 GCA_027073945.1 Caldifarciminota bacterium
GGCTTATATGTGGTATCATTATCTTCCGGATAATATACTGGAGTTGAATCTTTCCTACCTATATCAACAGCATTATGGAAATGAAGATTATCCTTTCGTCTAAAATCTCCAAATCCAGAACTTATCGGGGTCGTTCCATTCACAGGAGAAGAATAAATAAACACTATAAGACACATCAACGAATACACACTCATTTTTCAAACCTCCTATTCTTCTACTTTGAATATATACGTGCTGTCTGCAAGAAAATCGGGGACTTCCACATATAAATATTTACCATTTAAATAAGTACCCACTCCATCGCGGTCATTTGGTATATTAGTCGGAAACTGATATTGCCCTACTATATTCTGTAATGTGTCTATTACAAATATCTTTACTGTATCACCTCTTAATGTGTCTCGCATCCCTATATATAATCGCCCCTCTTTATCACAACTCGCAGCCCCTATGTCATATCCGGGATACTCTGCCCAGGTTAACAACCTGTATGGCTCTAATCTGTATAAAAACATGGCTGACACTGCATACTTAGTTACTGGTCCCCACAAAAGAGCATAATCTTTCCCGCAGAAATCGATGGAAATGCCTTTTGATTTCCATGTATAGTGTACTTGGGGCATACTGTCTGGTATAACTTCTCTTATGAGTTCTCCCGTCGATAGTTTAAAAAGATATACAGAATCAAAATTACCTACCTGGAAATATACACCATCTCTGGATATTTCAGCAAAATTTAAGTGGGACCCTGTTAAATATTTTGTATATAAAAGCTGAACTTCTGGATAAATCCTGCTCACAAAAACACTATCTCCCCTCACTGCCACAAAATAATCGCCTTCCTTCGATACACTACCAAACAGATATGGATATTCATATCTCTCATATACCCTCCTATTTATTAAATCTACATATGTCTCAACTGTAAAATAATCACTATCCTTCTCATTTATATTCCATCCCTCATATAAGAACTCTACTTCAGCAAAATCCGTATCCTCTATCCCATGTATGTCGTATATTCCTATACAATGCCCATTTATTATGGTATCTAACCTCGTGGTGTCTTCCCAATCCTCTCCACTCGGATATATATACCCCGTCCTTGTCCCCATGCTACTTATTATGTCTGTAAAATCCTCCTCCTTATATATCTCTCCATGTCCGTTCAAGAAATATAATCTTTCTTTATCATTTATACTGTCTTCTACGAATACCACAAATATTAAGTCATTGTTGTATATCTTGTATTGGATACCGGACACTGGATAGCCATTAACACTTGTACCTCCTATCTTCATATACCATATCCGATTATAATCATGAAATATCCCATAATCGTTATTTCCGTAATCAATTGCATACCACATAATACTGTCATTCGTCGTGTCTATCTCCGCCCACATCAGTGTCTGCTTCACTGCTCCTATCTTCTGAAGGCTAAGAGCAAGTATTATGTTTATCAATATCATATTCATAAAACCTCCTTGTTTTTTCTCCCTGACTACCTCTAAATTATGTTTATTATTGTAATGGATAAGAAGCGATTTGTCAAGAATCCGGACTGGCTCATTAAAAATTTATAAGTAAAGGATGTATTTTTTACATTTATATGGAGGAAGGAATTACACGTGAATATTATAAGTAAATTCCTATAAGTTGATATTTTCTGCTTCTCATACCGAGCGCTGCAAAGCGAATCCGCTTTAAAAATATGCTAATATTTTTCTTTTACAGTCCCCAGAAATCGCTTTATCCAGGGTCCCATGCCATATATCAGAAACATTATATAAATTACCTGAAGTAATGGTTTAAACGAAAGTGCAAATACTGTAAGAGCACTGAACATCGTTGCCGCAACACTGAGTGATATGGCCTGTGAACTTGCAGTAGCGCCGATTATCAGTATCATACCCTGCCTGTATTTCAATTTCAGTATTTTCGCTGCCATTAGCGAAAGGGACGTTTGTATGAGATAATAAATACCAAGACCCAACAAAACAAAAATAAATATTATCGGTTGTGCCATAACTATTCTGGAGACTTTTGCAATGGAGAAAAATATGATTATTAGAATTCCTGTGGCGGAGATACCCGGAAAGAATTTCTTGATATTCATAAAATAGTCCATTCCCTTTTTTCGGATTATCGCATGCCTTGTCAGCAGTCCAAGAACCAATGGTATAAAGATATAGGACAGTGTAACCACAAAAACTGTCTTTATATTGAAGGAAACAAAAACTCCACCGCTTAGTTTAAGTATAATCGGCGAAAGCACAGGAATCAGTAAAAGACCTATTACAGCTATGACAAAAGCGTCTTCAACACTGGCATCAGCTATTCCTGACCATCCAATCAGCATATTTGAACATGGAATTGCTCCCACCATAACCATGGCAAATGCAATATCCGGATAATTTTTCAAGATTACTCTTGATACAACAAAAGCGGTAGCAGATGCAATAAAATAGGCAAATGTCAGGGTTACTATTATTAATTTGAAATTTCTGCCAGCCTTTTTTACTCTTTCAATAATCATGCCCGTAAGCATTGGATAAAGCATTATGAAAACCGCAACAACACTGATTGCTCTTATATTTGTAGCCCTGAAATCAATAAAATACCCGAAAATAAGGGCAAGTACAAGATCTATAAAAACATAGACATAAAGTTTCTTCTTCAATTCCATGAGGATATTTTTTATTTTATCCTTCATTTCTTTATGTGCTAAGCAGAGATGCTTGAAAGGAATAACATCCCATATCTAATTATCATCCCTATTTTTTATTCTCGCATCCCATATATTGAACCATGACCATTTGTGACATTTCGGGCACCGCATGTATCTTTTCTTTCCCCATCTTATACTCGTTAAAGATGCAAGAGGAATCCACTTATACTCAAACTCATACCCGCATTTCGGGCATTTTAACTTGCTTTTTACACCAAATTTCTCTAAAATCTTTAAACCCCTGTTACTTTAAAATGTATACATAATATCAATCATTATCTTTCATATACGGAGGAGTGTTTATATCACTATCATCATTTAAATACGGAGGCTTCTCGGCATCAAGCATATCATCATCAGGTTTTGCTTCCGCAGCTCCGACTCCCCTTCCGCTTGTTGCAATAACGGTGACCTCCACATCTCCTTCAATTTTCTCATCCTTTCTAACACTGGAAATGCCAAAGAAAATCTCTACATTATGCCTGTCTGCTCCCGTAAGTTCTTTTATTTTATCAACAGACTCCTTAACGCCTACGAGAGAAATTTTGTCCTCTTTCCCTTGAAAATTGGCAAGAATTTTACTGGCGCCTATAATTGAACCACCCTGAATAAGCGGATTGCTGACAGCCTCCACAACTGCATCAATTAATGCATTTTCACCAGTACCTTTGCCGCTGCCCATAATGGCTTTTCCTCCCTCTCTCAGAATGGACTTTAAATCTGCAAAATCCACATTTACATGACCTACATTGAATATTGTGTCTGTTATACCTTTTACAGACTTAAAAAGTGCCCTGTCAGCAAGATTGAAACCCTCTTTAAAAGGTATCTCTTTCGTTGTAAGCGAAAGCAATTTGTCATCTTCAATAATAAGCAACGTATCAACCACTCCTTCCAATTCTTTTACCGCTTTGTCAGCCTTTGCTCTCCTTATACGCCCTTCAAATTCAAATGGCAACGTTACAACGGCAACCGTTAAAGTGTCCATTTCCTTTGCTATTTTAGCAGCAACGGGAATTCCTCCCGTGCCTGTCCCGCCCCCAAGAGTTGCAACGAGTATTAGTAAGTCTGCACCTTTAATAAACTTCTTTATCCGGTCTGCGGATTCTTCCAATGCCTGTCTGCCTTTTTCCGCATCTCCGCCAACACCAAGACCTCTGAATTTTTTTTCTCCCAATTCTATCGTGTCATCGGCTCTGGTAATTGATAGTGCTTTGGAATCCGTATTTGCAGCAATTGTACGCACATTGGGCTCCTCTTTAAAACCATGTTCAAACATATATGATATTGCATTGCATCCACCGCCTCCTATTCCCATAACTCTGACTTTTGCTCTTACAACTTCTTCATTTTGGCCTAAATCTATCAACAACATCTTACACCTCCTTAAAAGAGATTGTCTTTAATAAGTTTTATCAAACTTTTCATGCTGAATCCGCTGGGTTGTTGTACCTCACTGAGACCACGATTTATTTTCTGAGTTTCAAAATTGACGGCACCCCAGAGAGAGGAAAAATTCATGTCATTCATGGACTCCGGAATATAGCGCATTCCCAACCTTCCTCTCACAGCGGGCATTCCAATAACTTCCCTGGCAAGAACTTCTATATGAGGCAGTTTTGCTGTTCCGCCCACAATCGCAGCTCCTCCGGAGAGTTTTCTCTTAAAGCCCGTTGTTTCAAGCTCTTTATTTATCAAGTTGAATATCTGCTTTACCCTTGCACCTATAATCTCCGCAAGCTTAATATCCGGTATAATATGCTCTTCACCCGTTGAATCCCTGAAAGTTATGTCCTTTGCTTCGTCTATTGCCGGTACAGCTCTACCATACTTGATTTTCACTATTTCGGCATCTCTGCGCTTCATCTTGAGAACAATAGCTATGTCCCTGGTGATATATTCACCTGCAATGGGAATTGATTTTATATGCACAAGCTGATTGTTATGCCACACAGCTATGTCCGTTGTATCTCTTCCTATATCAATGAGGATTGAGCCTGAATTAAAATCTTCCTCATCAAATACAGCAAAAGAACTGACCACAGGCTGAGCATGATACTCTATGGGCTTTATGCCCTCATTTATCAGAGCTGCCTCAAGGTTTTTCAGAATGGTAGAATTTCCTGTTAAAACATAGCTAATAACTTCCAGTCTTACACCGACCATACCAACAGGATTTGAAACAGGAACACCGTCAACATAATATGCATTAGGTATTAATGAGATTATATCCCTACCCTGAGCCAGGTGAACCGAGCGGGATTGATGTATGGCCTCTCTTAAATGGCCAGTTTTTATTATTTTGCCCTCCTGATTACTTGACCCTACTATTGATATTCCTTTGGATTGATTACCCATTATGTGGTCCCCGGTCACAGTGACATAGGCTTCTCTTGGCAAATTTTTATAACTCCTTCTAAGCTTCTCGAGCAGAGTTTTCAGAGAAACGGAAACACTCTCCACACTTACAAGTTTACCACCACTTATTCCCTTTGTTGATGACCATGCAGTACTGAGTACGCGATAGCCTGCGCGGTCAAATGCACATATGGCACCTGACAGCTTGCTTGACCCTATATCTATAAACATTGCAATATTATCCATAAAAAACCCCCTGTTCTATTATTTTAATTTCGTAAAAAAGTTCTATGTCAAATCTTTTTAATACTTTGCTTTTTCCGATTTCCAATAATCGCATTGCTTGAGAAAACGTGCCATTCCCCCTATTAACAAGAAAATTGGCATGCTTTTCGGAATACTCCATATCCTTATATCTATATCCCCGCAGTCCCACCATATCCAGAAGCTGGCCAGCTGAATAACTGCCAGAAGGATTTTTAAACGCGCAACCCGCGGTTCGAACCCCTATGGGCTGTGAACTTCTCCTCCTTCTCTTAACCTCTTTTATAAGGGATGACATCCTGAATTTGTTTCCCTTTTTTAATTTGAGCACAACTTCAACTATAACAGAACCTTCAGGAATGTTTGAGCTCCTGTATGAAAAATCAAGTTCTTTTTTATCAAATCTCACAAATTCCCTGCCATTAAAAATTACAATCTCGCTTATCAACTCACCAATCTCCCTGCCAAAAGCTCCTGCATTGAGCATGGCCGCCCCCCCTATTGTTCCCGGAATTTCTGACAGTTCCTCCATGCCTGATAGGGATTCGGAAAGTAAAGCATTGCTCAATATGGGCAAACTAACACCGCTTCCTGCGTACACAGTTTGCCCCTGTATTTTTAAATCTTTGAATTCCGGATGTATAAAAACCACATCAGGTATATTATCGCCAATCAATAAGTCTGTTCCTCCTCCAATTATATAAAATTGAAGGCCATTTTTCTTTGTGAATTCAAAAGCCTCTTTTATATCTTCCTTTGTCTTTAAATGGACGAAATACTTGCATGGTCCTCCCACACCTATGCTGGTATGATTCTTCAGGTAAACATGTTCCTCAATCTTCATCAATAAATCTCTCCCCCACTTTGTAAACGTTACCTGCGCCTATTGTCAGCAATAAATCGCCTTTCCTGACAATTTCCTTTACCATTGAAAGTGCATCATCTTCATCAGCAGCAAGTCTGACATCATTGTGCCCGGAATTCTTCACTTCATCAAATATGAGTTTTGAAGTAACACCCTCTATCGGGCTCTCACCCGCGGGATATATCGGCAGAATGATAACACTATCGGAATCTTCAAATGCCGGAGCAAAAAGGTGATGCAAATTTTTTGTTCTTGTATACCTGTGAGGCTGAAAAACAACAATAATCCTTCCCTTCCACAGATGCTTTAAGGCTTTAAGCGTATTTATTATTTCAGTCGGATGGTGACCATAGTCATCCACAACAAGCACACCACGCTTCTCTCCCTTTTTCTCTATTCTTCTTCTCACGCCTTTAAACTGCAGAAGGCCATCCTTTATGACGGCAATCGGAACATCAAGCTCAATTCCAGCAGCCACCACTGCGAGTGAGTTTACAACATTGTGAACTCCCGGAACATTGAGGTGCACATTTCCGGCATTTTCTCCATTAACATATAGAGTATAAGTGGACTCAAAATCTTTGAAATTTATATTGTCGGCTCTGACCATTGACTGCCGTGCAAGCCCGTAAGTAACTTTTCTCCTTGCAAGATTCTGGATTATGGAAATATTACTTGCCCAATCAATATTTATGATCACTGCTCCGTAAAACGGTACTTTATTTGCAAATTCCACAAAGGCCTTTTTTATGTTCTCTATATTACCATAGGTATAGAGATGCTCTTCATCTATATTTGTTATAACAGCCATTGATGGATACAGTTTTAAAAAAGACATATCGGATTCATCAGCTTCAGCCACAAGGTATTCAGACTCCCCCACCCTTGCGCCGCTGTGTGCGCCAACTACCCTGCCTCCGACAACGACCGTGGGGTCAAGACCTGCAAATTCAAGCATCTTGCCTATCATAGAAGTTGTCGTTGTTTTGCCATGAGACCCCGAAACCGCAATTGAATATTTCATTCTCATTAATTCTGCAAGCATCTCAGCTCTTTTTATAACAGGTATACCAGATGCACGTGCTTGCACAACCTCAACGTTGTTATCTCCAACTGCTGTGGAAACCACCACAACATCAACGTCTGTAACATTTGAAGCATTATGACCGTAAAAAACCTTTATGCCTATGGAACTCAGATACTCTGTCACTTCCGAGGCTTTGATATCAGAACCCTGGACTTCAAAACCAAGGTTATTAAGCACCTCAGCAATACCACTCATACCTGCGCCGCCAATACCAACAAAATGAACTTTTCTATACCTTCTCTTCATTTCCATCTTTTATGATCTCCTTTGCAATTTTTATATCTGCATCATGCGGAAAAAGACTGTGCAGTCTTCTTTCGATTTCATACCTATTAGTTTTTAAAGCAGTAAGGGCTTTATCAAGCTCAGATACATTGAGATTTTTTTCTTCAATTACAATACCTGCTTTGTTTTCTTCCACATATTTTGCATTGTAAAACTGGTGATTATCCTTTGCAAACGGGTATGGAACAAAAACGGAGGGTATCCCATGGTAAGCTATCTCATATATTGAGCCTGCACCTGCTCTTGAAATACAAAAATCCGCTGCACTGTACACTATACCAGGACTGTCATTGAAATCAAAGATAAAATATCTCTCTGTTTTGTAAGAAGATACATTAACCGAGCTGATATTCCTCCCGGCCTGCACAATAAAAAAATATTCATTGTTTTTTTGAGCAAATTCAAGGGCAATACGGACAAGCGTTGCAGCACCGAGGCTGCCTCCCCACAAAAGCACCACAGGTCTCCTGGTATCAATACCCAATACCCCCATTGCCTCACTCTTGCTTACCTGAATTTTAGCCTCATCCCTTATGGGATTCCCTGTCATTAAAATTTTACCTTTCAGATATTCTTGCGATTTGGGAAAACTTGTAAATACCATTCTGCTTCTGGGAGAGAAGAATCTTATTACCTGTCCTGGTATGGAGTTTTGTTCAAGTAAATAGAACTTCTTTCTGCACAAACTCGCTGCCATCAAAACAGGAAAGGATGCATAACTTCCCGTTGCTATTATTTTATTTACAGAATGACGTAACAGGAAAAAAACAGCATAAATCGTATATATAACGATTTTGAATCCGTTTTTGATTCTCTTTAAAATGTTGCCTGTGAAGGGACTGTCAAGTTTCAAGCTTTTTACTTTCTTATCTTCAAGAGATTTCACAATGCCCAGTTTGCTTCCACCCAGAAAATACAGAACATCTTGTCCCATTATTGTCGAAATAGTCTTGCCAACAGCCACAGCAGGAAAGATATGACCGCCTGTACCACCTGTGGAAATCAATACTTTTCCCATACGCTTTCTTGCTCCCGTTCTGAGGATAACTTTAAAAGCATACCCAGATACAACATCATGAACATAAGTGATGTTCCGCCATAACTGACAAATGGCAATGTAATACCGGTAGGAGGAACAACCCCTATACATACGGAAATATGAAAAAGAGCTTCTTCTATTACGAGTATTGTTATCCCAGCTGCCATGAGATATTTGAACGGATAAAAACCGAGGTCTATTGAAATTTTTATACCTCTCCACATAAGGACAAAATAGGCAATAAAAACGAGAATTGCACCGAGGAATCCAAATTCCTCGGCTATTGCCGAGAATATAAAATCATTTTCTATAAAAGGAACATATGATAATTTTCCCCTGCCCCTTCCGGGCCCCTTGCCTACAAGCCCTCCTGTCGATATTGAAATGATGGACTGCTTTACCTGAAATGACATCGGGGCTTTTTCAACCTTTTTCCCTGCAAAAATACCTGTAAAATGGCTCATTCTCTTTTTTGCATGGGGAAAAGCAAAAATCGCAGATGCAGCCAGCAACCCGGATAGCAATCCCACAAATATGATATGTGAAAGCCTTGCGCCCCCGATAAAAAGCATTAGAACGGATAGAAATAAGATCAACAGCGCAGTGGACAAATTCGGCTGTATGGCAACAAGCAGAACATTCAGAAACACTACGATAACTGGTACTATAAAAACCCTGAATTTTTTAATATCATCTCTGTGTTTGTCTATGAAATACGAGATATATACGATTACTGCAAGCTTTGTGAACTCTGATGGCTGAAATCTAAATGAGCCGAATGCAAGCCATCTCTTTGCTCCATGTATGCGTTTACCGGAAAATGCTACAATTACCAAAAGTAAAATGGATAATGCCATAAAACTAATTGCGAAATTCTTCCATTCCCCAGAAGGCAGAGCAAGTCCGACAAAGACAAGCACAAAGACCCCGACTAATAATCTCATCAATTCCTTTATCACATAGGCATCATTGTATCTGTAAAATGTAGCAGAGTACAGGACAGCAAGTCCAAATATTGTTAGTACTATTGCAACTACAAAAAGGTAAAGGTCTATTTTACCTTTTTGCCCTTCTAACACAGTTTGCAAAGTCATCTCCCCTTTCTTTATAATTTTTATACATATCAAAGCTCGCACACCCGGGGGACAAGAGCACTGTATTACCTGGCTTTCCCTGTGTAATTGCAATTTCAACCGCATTTTGCATTGTCTTAGCCATGTAAACAGGCTTTATGTCTCCAAATACGTCCCTCATTTTCTTTTTTGATGCTCCGATAGCAATGATAAAATTAACCTTTTTAGCCACCTCATCTTTTATGGATGTAAAATCAAGTCCCTTATCATCGCCGCCCAGAATTAAAATGATGTCTCCCCTAAAGCTTTTCAACGCCCACAGAACGGCATGAGGATTTGTACCTTTGGAATCATCGTAAAAATCAATGCCTCTAATAGTATCAACATATTCAATTCTGTGAGGTAATCCTTTAAACGTTCTGAGTACTGTACGGATTCTGCGTATATCACTCCCGGCCACATAAGCAGATAGGGATGCAAACAGGGCATTGTATTGGTTATGCAATCCTCTGAGACTCAATTCATTTTCTTTGATAAGTTCTACTTTCTTGTCCATATTCAAAAACAGCATATCGTGCATTTTATACGCACCTTGTACCTCTTTATGCAGGCTGACAAATAACTTCCTTCCTTTGACAATGCGGGCCATACGGCTTACAACAGTATCATCAGCATTTAATATCGTGTAATCGCCATCACGCTGATTCCTGAATATCTTGCTTTTCGCATATATATACTCGTTCAGATCTTTATGCCAATCCATGTGGTCTACGTCAATATTAAGTATAATTGAGATATACGGTCTGAACGTATCCGTGTACATCAACTGAAAGCTGGATACCTCAACGATATACTTCCCTTCTCTTTGGGCAAATGCAGAAAGAGGAGTTCCTATATTGCCGCATGACTTCGCACCTTTTATCATTTTCGAAATAAGAGTGGTCGTCGTGGTCTTACCATTTGTGCCGGTTACTGCTATCAATTGCCCTTTCGTATATCTGTAAGCAAGTTCAAGCTCACTTATAACAGGAAGTTTATTTCTTTCGGCCCTTTCAACAATTCGGTTATTGGGCCTTATTGATGGACTTAAAACAATCATGTCAGTACCCAGGAGTTTATTCGTATGTCCGCCCCATTCTATATCCCACTTGCTATTTGACAATCCTGAAAAGCCAGCATCCGAGATAAGAACTCTTGCGCCCAGATTTGAAAGCAGACAAGCAGCAGAGATGCCTGACCTGCCGGCTCCCATAACACCCACGTATTTGCTACCTATAGAATTAATAAAACCCTTCATCTTACTTTTATCATTGCCAGAGCGGTAATTGCAAAAAGGATGGATAGAATCCAGAACCTCGCCACTATTTTGGGCTCAGACCATCCTATCATCTCAAAATGATGATGAATCGGGGCCTTTTTGAATATTCTTTTGCCACCGGATAACCTGAAGTAATATATTTGCAGAAGAACGGAAAGAGACTCTATAACAAGGACTCCACCTGCCACAGCCAGTAGAATTTCCTGTTTTGTGAATATAGCTATAATTGCAAGAGCTCCGCCAAGTCCCTGAGAACCCGTATCCCCCATAAAAATCTCTCCGGGATAAGCATTGAACCATAAAAATCCGAGTACACCACCTGAAACTGCACTTGCAAAAACAGCAAGTTCACCGATATCCTTGAGAAAAATAAGGTGCAGGTATCTGGATAAAATCGCATGGCCCTCGACATAGGCAAGTATCATAAAAACCAGTACAACAGGCAAATAAACTCCTGAGGAGAGTCCGTCAAGTCCGTCGGTGAGATTGACGGAATTTGTGGTTCCGATAAAAACAAACATTATAAAAATAATGTAGAAATAGCCAAGATTCAAATTGATATTCTTGAATGACAGGAATTGCGTTACAAAGGCCAGTTTTTCGGGATAGATCTTGTAAATGCTGAAGCTCACAATAATAGACAGCACAAATTGCAACAGTAATTTATGCCACATTTTCAACCCGCCTTTCTTGTCAGCTTTAGATACTTTTGAGATATCATCTATCAAACCCATAGATGCAAGGTATAGTGTGACAAAAATGGAAATCCATACAAAAGGCACAAAAAAACGTGCCCACAGCAACGTTGAGATTACTGCCATCAGTATAAAAATAATGCCCCCTGAAGTCGGTGTGCCCCCTTTTTCCTTTCTATGATGCTCAGGCACAAATTCCGATATGCGCTCTTTTATAGGATTTTTCTTAATGTACAGCGGAATTAATAAAACAACAAGTATAAAAGAGGTAACAAATGCGCCCCCGGCTCTGGTTGTTATATATCTGAACACATTTAAAAAAGATATGTTTGCTTTTAGTGGATACAGGATGTAGTATATCATTTTAATTCCCTTAAGGCCTTAATTATACTCTCCAGATGAAGTTTCCTTGAAGCCTTGACGAACAAGCAGCCTGTCGTGATAGTCTTACTCAAAAAATCCACAATTTCATCGTATTTTTCTATGTATCTGGCATTCTGAATATGCGGAGCAGCACCTTTCAGCATTTCCATGCCGAATTCACCCGTTGTTATCAGCAGGTCAGCCTTTGTATGTTCGCCCAAATACTTTCCTATTTCTCTGTGAAAAATCGCAGATTTCTTCCCAAGCTCAAGCATATCTCCCAACAAGAATATCTTTTTGTCACATCCTTTCATCATAGATGCAGTGTCTATTAATGCCTTTTGGGACTCGGGATTTGAATTATAACAATCGAGAATCACATTGAGGTCATCAAGTTTGAGAACCTCCATTCTCATTGGCATAGCTGTGAGTTTGGATACACCTTCATTAATCAGTTCTTCATCCACACCAAGCTCTCTGGCCATTGTAATCGAAGCTGCTATATTCGTAGCAATTTGACTTCCTATAACACCTGTGCCGTATACCTTTTCTCTGTATTTGAACTTCATACCCGAGGGTGCTATCTCCATAACTTCTGGCTCTTCATAGTAAAGCACCTTAACCATTTTAGGAATGGCAGCTGTCAATATGTCCGTAAAAGGAGAATTTTTGTAAAGTTCCGCAATACCGAGCATGGGAAGAACTTTGAGTATCTTTGCTTTCTCAATGGCGACCATCTCAACAGTTTGCAAAAACTCCAGGTGACTCTTGCCTATCTTTGTTATTAGGGCATTATCGGGTTTAACAATGGAGAGTAAATAATCCATTTCGTAAGGATGACTAATGCCATACTCCAGCACAACAAAATCCGCGTCTTCATCCGCAGATAGAACCGATATGGGTAATCCTATAGCATCGTTGTAACTTTTTATTGTTCTGGATACTTTGAACTTTTCCAGAAGCAGCTCTGATAAAAAATTGGTGGTTGTTGTTTTCCCTACAGAGCCTGTTATACCAATTACCTTACCATTTATCTTGCTTATTCTGTGAAATTTTGCCAGTCTTCCCATAGCTAAAACAGGCTCATCTACAAAAATGGAAGGGACTCCTTCCGTCATCTTTCCTTTCGGTACAATAGCTGCAATAGCTCCCCTGGATACAGCTTCTCGTGCAAACCTGCTACCATCCACTCTCGTTCCTCTTATACCAAAAAACAGTTCACCTTTTTTTACCTGCCTTGAGTCAATTGAAACACCATTCGCAATAGCCTTCGCATTTGCCTTATGCAAAGTGCCGCCCATAATCCTTGCAGCTTCCTCTAATGTGTATTGCATAAAAACTCCTTTGCAACCTGTCTGTCATCAAATGGATAAAAAATACCATTTATTTCCTGATAAGTCTCATGCCCCTTACCGAGTATCATTACAACATCTCCCTCTCTGGCAGATTTTATTGCCTGCTCAATTGCAATACGTCTGTCGGGTTGTATTTGAACATTTTCATTTCCTTTGACACCCTTCAATATGTCCTGTATGATAGAAAGAGGGGATTCACTTCTCGGATTATCAGATGTGACAAATACCATATCGGCAATTGAACTCACAGCTTCACCCATAAGGGGACGTTTCCCTTTATCCCTATCTCCACCTGCACCGAACACGGCAATTAATCTACCGGTTGTAATCGGCTTAATTGCAGTAAGTACGGATTTCATAGCAAACGGAGTATGTGCAAAATCCACAAATACATTGAAGCCATGTCCGTTTTTCTTGCTGCAGATGACTCGCTCCATCCTTCCGGGGATTTCGGACAAACATTTAGTATTTACCAGTGAAAAAGAGATTCCCATTGCTTTAAACACGGCAAGAGAAGCAAGAAAGTTATATACATTATAAAGTCCTATATATGGAATGTGAAATCTCTGTTCATTTACCTCAATTACACTGCCATTTATGTCAAATGATACAACATTCCCCTTTATATCGCTTTTCTGAAAAACAGAATAGGTTATTTTCTCACCTGCAAAAGCTTCCATTAATTTTGAAGAGGTGTTGTCGTCATTATTAAATATACCAAAACTCGGAGAAAATTTCGTAAAAAGCAGTTTCTTTGAATTGAAATAATCATCCATTGTTTTATGATATTCCATATGCTCTCTTGTAAAATTGGTGAACACCCCCGCCCAAAATGTGACGTTATTAAGTCTTCCTTCTTTTAAACCAGCAGAAGAAGCTTCAATGACAGCGCATTTGCCACCGTTTTTGTATACTTCAGAAAGAATTTTCTGGATATCAATGCTTTCAGGTGTTGTTCTTTCAGCTTTAACCACACTTTTAATGTAGTCATAAATTATAGTGCCTGCCAGACCTGTTTTAAAACCGGCACAATTGAGCAGGTCGCGGGTTATGAATGTAACTGTTGTTTTTCCGTTTGTCCCTGTGACTCCGATAACTTTCAACTTTTGCGAAGGGTTTTTATAAAATTTAGCTGATAACTCTTCCATAGCTTTCCTTGTATTATTTACACGCACCATGGGTATATCTATGCTGTCATCAATTTTTTCAACAACAAGAGCAACAGCCCCATTTTTCACAGCATCTTTTATATAGGTATGCCCGTCGAATTTACGACCCTTTACTGCAAAAAAGAGTGCGCCCTTTTTGACCATGCGTGAATCATAGGCAAGTTCGGTTATACATGGGTCACCCTTCCCATATATATCCAAACCAGCAGCAAGCTCTCTTAATTTCATATTTCCCTGTACCTCAAATTTATAAGAATCTTTGCTATTTTTTTAAACACAGGTGCAGCCACTGTTCCACCATAAGTTAGGTATGAAGGGCCCTTTGGTTCAAAAATCACCACATAAATGAGATATTTAGGATGCTGTACAGGAAAAAATCCGATAAAAGATGTAATCAATTTATGAGGGTTATATCTGTTTGTTAGAGTATCAATCATCATACTCGTACCTGTTTTACCAGCTATACTAAGCCCCCTAATCTTTGCTGCCTTGCCCGTTCCATATTCCACAACATCTTTAAAAAGACTTTTCATTATAGAATCAGTCCTCTCTGACATGACCTTTCTGCCCCTGAACATGGCTTTTGATTTGATGAGTTTGGGGCACAGGAGAAAGCCTCCGTTTGCCACAGCCCCATATGCCATGGCCATCTGAAGGCCGTTAACTAAAATGCCATATCCTATACCAAAATTGGCAGTTTTTGAATCCTTCCACTTCTCCCATCTTTTAGAATTTCCAGGATTGTTTGATTCATCCATTAAAAAAGAGCCTGTCGGTGAACCAAATCCCAATACAGCAGAGGTCTTGTAGAGATTTTTGGAGCCAAGTTTAAGGGCCAGTCCGGCAGCTGCCACATTTGAAGAATAAACAAGAGCCTCTCTATACGAAATCTTACCAAGTTTGTGAACATCCCTTATTCTCTTTTTGTCCACTACAATATATCCGTTGTTGGTATCTATGGAGTCCTCGGGTGTAATCAATCTCCTCTCAAATGCCGCTGTGTATGTGACAATTTTGAAAGTAGAACCGGGCTCATAAGGTGTCTGGACGGCAAAATTCGGAGCATGCGAACTCATCCTGCCCCTGGCATCCAGATTATAAGAAGGATATGACACAAGAGCCAATATCTCGCCTGTATATGGATTTGTTACAACTACAAAACCTCCCTTTGCCTGCTTTGCATCAACCTGTTCTTTTAAGCTGCTATATGCAATAGATTGAATATATGCATCGATAGTGGTTTTAACACTTATACCATTGCATGGCTTTTTTTTGTCCTTTAAAAATAACTTCTTCATATCTCCTGTTCTCAAATATACTTCATATCCACTCTTCCCTGTCAATAAAGGGTTAAGCCTGTGTTCAAGTCCCATAAGACCCACTCCATCATCGCCGACAAAACCAACGAGAGAACTTCTCATTCCCTCCACAGTATAGTATCTTCTATTGCTCTCTTCAAATACTATCTTACCATTAAAAGGTTTATCAAGCGAATCTTTTTCTTCAATGCTAATAAAACCTATTCTTTCTCCATGTCTGTTGAGGGTGTCAAAGGGCGTCAGGTTATGACGTTTTAACAAGGCCATTTGTCCCGAATTTAAATTCTCAATTTGATATGCAACGTAATTTTTAGTATTAAGGGCAAGAGGCCTGCCTTTTCTATCATAAATAATACCCCTATTAGCAGGCACTGCAACCTTCACAAAGTACTGCCTGCGAGCTTTATTTACCCATCTCCTTCTGTCTTTTCCCAGCTGCAATCCCCATATCTTTATTATCAGAAACAAAGCATACAGGGTAAAAGTAGCCGCTATTATGTATATTCGTAAGGAGATTTCCCCCTTTTTTTCCATCAATTACCAATGCCTCCATATGTTTGCACGAAAGCCTGAATGCTTTAAATTCAAACTCATACAATCCACCAAGCTCTTTTTTCTTCTCTTTTTCCAGTTCAACAATGTGCTCCCTTATTTCAATATTTTTGCTATTTATATAAACGAGCGGGAAAAGTAGAAAGCCTATCAACACCCCATAAATCAAGCCTTTTATCATCAATCTCTCCCCTTTTTATAAAAACTCTCAATTTTGCACTTCTGGATTTTCTATTTCTGGTTATTTCATCTTTGCGCGGATAAACGGGCCTTTTAAAAAAAGGTTCCATGCCTTCCACTTTTTTTACATTCTTAACAATCCTATCTTCAAGAGAGTGATACGTAATAAATACCATTCTGCCGCCTATGGCAAGCATACGTATACCATTTTCAATACCGTATACGAGCTCTGCAAGCTCATTATTCACGAATATCCTGAATGCCATAAACATCTTTTGAATATTCGCACTTGAAAGAAAAATCCCTTGCTTTTTCACAGTATCAATAAGTTCAAATGTCGTTGTTATGCCTGCTCTTTTTCCACGACCCGCAATTGCTTTTGCTATACCCCTTGCATTTCTCACTTCACCATAAAAATGCAAAATGTCAGCCAATTCATCTCGCGATAGCTTTGTCAAATAATAGCTGAGGGGAAAACCTTTTGACCTGTCAAACCTCATATCAAGTGGCTCATCTGACTTAAAAGTAAAACCTGCATTTGATGACTCTATTTGAAAGGAAGAAAGACCGAGATCATACAGAAAAAAGTTGGCCTTTTTCTCGCCATAACCCAGCAGTATTCTCTGTATTTCGGCATATCTGGCATGTACAAATTTTACCCTTCTGTCGTTAATTCTACTTTGAGCTATTTTAATGGATTCCTCATCCCTATCCATACACACAATGAGAACCGCCTCCTGCGCCTTTCTGGCAAGCAGAGCCGTATGACCGCCATTGCCGCATGTTGCATCTACAATAACCCTATCTTGTGGCGTCAAAAATGCAGTTACCTCGCTTGCCATAACAGGAGTATGGTACGCAAGCTTATTCATTTTCCAATTTAAAGTTATCTATAGGGTGATTTTCCATGTATATCCTGTAATTTTCAGGATTCCATATCTCAAACCACCACATCATCTTTACAAAGTACACTTCTCTTGTTATTTTAGCAAACTCCGCGAGATGCCCTGGTATTAAAATTCTACCCTGCTTGTCAAGCTCAACATCTTCCGCACTGCCATAGATATACCTCGCAGCGTTCTTTTCCTGTGTCTGCGAGAACGGGCTTACACCTTCAAGAGTTTTTTCCACATTTTTCCATTTCTCTTCTGTGAAAGCATATATGCAGGGTTCGAATCCGTTTGTTAAAACAAGCTTCTCTCCAAATCTTATGCCTTTTTTGATTGAATTGGGTATAAATATCCTTCCCTTTTCATCAACCTTGCTAATTCTACCGTTTCTACTTTTCACCACTTTACTCCACTTTATACCATTATTATACAGATAAGTAGATGTTTTGTCAAACAGTAGTTTTTAAATCCTAAAAGCTTTGATACACAAGTGTTCCAGAAGCACACAAAAAAAGGCATATTTCCATATACAACAAAAAAATCATAACTTCCTGAAAATCAATAGTAAACACGGATGAGGCACAAGCCTCTGGGAGGTGCTATTGAAAAGCTACGACCTCTTTCTCCTTTTATAAAATTTTTAAAATCCTCTATACTCTTTTTACCTCTCGCAGTTTTTACCATCTCACCCACGAGTAATCTTATCAATTTATAGAGGAATCTATCCCCATTTATATAAAGTTCGTAGAAATCCCCATTTTTTTCCACCCATACGTCCTTTATCTCTACAAATGGAGATCTCTTGTTATCTTTTATCCTTAAATGCGTAAAATCATGCTTCCCCTTAAGCAACATAGCTGTATTCTCAAAAACATCCATACTCACGGGAAAATTTATTTCCCAAACATATCGGCTGTGAAGGGGGGCTCTCCTGCCCTTGAGTATGCTATATCTGTAAACTTTCCCTTTTGCAGCAAGCATAGCATGAAAATTCTCATCTGCTTCTTTGATATCTCTGATATAAATATCATTGGGCAGATTTGCATTCAAAGCCATCCTGAATCTTTCAGGGGTATATGCAATTGGATCCTGAAAATGAAGAGACGCAACCTGTCCCAGTGCATGGACACCTGCATCAGTTCTTCCTGCACCTACAAATTTGAAGTGCTTGTCTTTAAAAAAATGAGACAGCGTCTCTACAATAGTTCCCTGAACTGTCCTTCTGTCCTTTTGAATTTGCCATCCCGAAAAATCCGTGCCGTCGTATTCTATGGTAAATTTCAGGACCATTCGTCATCAATGTAACCAGGGCAAAATTCCAAGCCAGTTACCCAATAAAAATTCAAATCTCCCGACAAGCAACGAGAACCTTGCCATTATTGTGAAACCAAATGAAGCACCAAATCCAACCATCAAAAATATAATTCCTGTTCGGGTTATGGGTCTCATAGCACCTTTATGAGGTACAGAAAAATAGAAATATAGAACCACTGTCACCACGCCTATCAATATGAGCAGAGCATTTATAAATAATATAGTCTTAATATGGTGAGGATAAGGGAGTATGGTATATTTTATCTGTTCTATAAGAGATGCTCTAAATGAAAGAGGAATAGAAAGTCCCGACCCGACACCAAGTAAAAAGGCAAATGGCCACCTTATAAAGTACGATATTTTTGGGGATACAACAGCGAGATACATGAGCCCTAAGATAAACGGAATTATGTAAAGGTAATGGTGATTTACAAAAAGAGGTTTTAGCAGGTTCGGCCATATACCATTGTTCCATGTGTAAACAAATCCATAGCCGGTTCCAACCCCGATGAATATGTGCTCGGTTGCTTTGAAAAAAGGATTATCTTTATAGAGAAAAGAAAAAATTCCCAGTGTTAAAATTGCAGCTATCCAAACCCATGGATTGGCAGAAATATGCATTATACTTCCCTCCTCTTTTTCATCAGAAAATAGCCGATGTTTCCAATGACTATAAACAGCATTATCAAAAGATGCGCAATTGAATTGGCTTCCATGCCCCTTATGGCAAAGAAACTCCTTGCAGCTCCCAGTTTACGTTTCTTAAGCAGTTTGTTAACCTGGTACTCATACTCAGCGGCACCTTTCATTCCCATTAAAGCGCCGATAAATTGTCCTGTTTGAAGGTACGGATAAAAATCTGCAGCACTGACGGCTGTGACACCGCATGCGAGCTTCTCATTGTATTTTGTATATGCATAGGTCACCCACGCAAGAGGTGTGCTGGAACCGGAGAGTGAAATTGAAAGTGCTATGTCCTTGTAAGTTTTTACATTCTTCATAGCAGGGATGCTATCTATGGGAATTCCACTGTAATTGGATGGGAAAATCTTTCTTATATCTTCACCTATACCAAGTATGACAGCACTAAAACCTGGTTTATACCCCAATATTACGTAATCCGTATCAGGTCTGGCATTCAATTCTTCTTTTGCCTTTTGAGCCGCGTCAAGGCTCAATGCCACACCCTGCGGGAAAAGCGATACAACAATGGGGATAACACGTCTCATAACCGCATGTTTTATAAGTGCCACGGTCATTGGTTGCAACTCAGGCATTGTTGAAGGGTCATAATCAGTTGAAATAAGTATATGAGAGCCAGGTTTTAATGTATCTATATATTGATAGAGCCTTTCAGTAGGAGGAGACATTTTTTGTTTAAGATTAAGAGGGATAACAAGCGGGGTTATAACTCCTATTGTTATAATTGTATATATAACTGTCCTGTTTAAGCTTGCAAGTTTTATAAAGAAGTCTCTCATATTACCCTCCGAGCCAGTTTCTTTCTATGCCAAGTATAATTTTAAGAGATGTAGCAATTCCACCAAGAGAAACTCCAATTGCGATACCGCGCTTGGAGGCCATGTTCGGTACTGCCATTATCCATTCAAGAAGAGAAGGCACACCCTTAACGTAATTTCCAAATGTTGTCACACTGAACATAACCAGAAACGCTGTTACAAGCAAAAGCGTAGCTTCAAGTGATTTTGCCCTGAATGCCCTGTATGATGCCGAAGCCATGAAATATGCAAGAAGCGAAAACATTGTTGCCTGTAAAGGGGCTTGCACGTAAATAAACATCTTTTGGAAGAGACTGCTGGGACCTGTGCCCCAGGCGAAGCCCACCACAGACATAAATAAAAATGATATTATGGCTATCAGGCTATAAGGAGCCTGCTTTTTATTTTTCAATTTACTATAATGATGTCTTAAAAAACTCGCCAGAGCGAGAAAAATAGCCATGGAACCAACCCCAATTAACCATTTCAACATCAAGTCATAGTATGCCTGAGACAGCGGATGTGGGACAAAGTACTGAACAGTTGATACTATACCAAAAACAAAGACAATTGCAAGTGGCACTTTTTTCTGCAACATTTTGACCTCCTAAAAAAGTCCAAGTGTTATATGTACACCAAAAAGTTCAAGAATTGACAGCGTAATAGCCGTAACAAGTATGACAATTTTCATGGCATCCTGGCCTTTAAGAGTGGATGTCAGCATAGGGTCTTTCGAAAGATATGCACTTGCTGCATATAGTTCTTCTCCCATCAATGTATAATCGCAGGTAACTATAAAAAAGGGTAGCTGAGTAACAGCATCTGTTCCTGCTATCTGGATAGCGCCTGTAGATGCTCCTGTCTCTGATAAGATAAGTGATTCTGCATAAAACATGCCCATAAAAAAGTTGGTGGCTGTTTTTCTTCTTATCATCGTAGCAGAAACATTGGCTGCATATCCAAACTGACTGCTTGTTACAAAATAAACGTCATCCGTATCAAACAAATCGGGACGGCCGATGGAATAATACGATTCCTTCACTATTTCTCGTGATATGGTATAAACTATAGGGTCCGAATTGGGCACTATAATTTTTGTTTCGTACTCACCAGCCTTTTTTGTCACATGCGATAGTATATTAAGTGCCGCAATGGTTGCGACATCAGATAAGCTGGAAAGACCTGGAACGTAAAGTATAGGTCTTCCCATTTCAGTTGCCCTACCCACAGCCTCATCCACAGCCTGCAAGCCTGCTATGGGACGTAGATAGAGCTCCTTGCCGCTTCTTGCCGACTGCAGATAAAACAAAAGCATACCAGTATATAAAATCACCACTAAAAACAATGGAAATGCACTGGTATCAAACCAGCTTGCAACAGGTTTAACCAATGCACTTGACATCTCACCCTTTGAATTATTACTATAATATACAAGAGTGTATTTGTAGTGGTTTTTATAGTTTAGCCCCATATCACTTAAACTTTTGGAAGTTTCCGTGCCCGTATAAATCAATTTTTTGCCCTTGCCCGTAACCCTGTATAGAAACAGAGAATCTACCGCAGCCACAGGGACCCTGTATTGAACAATCAAATATGAGCCATCAGTATTTTTAGGTGCAGTTACCTTTACAAAACCCTTTGTTTGCATAAAAAGGGACAAAAGTAAAATCAACTTCATTTTACCTCCTTCTTCTGAGTTTCTTCATTTCCATATAATTTTATTCCATCTCCCGTTACAAGGAACATCTGTCCGTCCGGGTCAAAATCCATCCTGTAATATTCTATTCGTGCTATGTTCACAGTGTCTACCTGAACAAAATCTCCTGATGCCATGGAAGGCACAAACGAATACTTATGATGGAGAACAATTCTCTTTCCTTCAAGCTGAAAAGTTCCACTTCCCCCTTCATAGCTATTAGGAGTTCTCCAGAAAAATGTCCCGTCTCTGTTAAATTTAATGTTTATAACACTGCCGGATTTATCCGTCCATATAACATCCGTCAACCTATATCTCGGGACCTCTGCACTTTCCTGGTACACTGGCTTTACATCCGTTACCTGACCCGTTAACGCATCAATTGTGACATTGTATACATCTCTGGAAATAACCCTGTCCGGATATCCTTTATAATACAACACTGTTATAGATAGAAAATTATTATTGAGCCACTTTATATCTTTAATCCAATTGTCTATTTCCGGATGCGAATTGTAATATACAATTGAACCAGCATATTTCCCTATCTGTATAAAAATGGTATTCATATCAAGTATAACCTCTGGTATAATATGAAAAAACAATATCCTGTAAGTTTTTTGGGCTCTTCCATATTTTATTAAGAACCCTTGCGAATTGGGTCTCCACAAAATCTCTGAGACCGGTCTCTTTACAATACACAATATTTGCTTTTTAAAAGAATCTATATATAAAAGTTTTAGTGTATCACCTTTAGCATACAGCAGTTTAGTACTGTCTGGAGAAATTTCTATCAAATCAGTTGGAAATCCAAGATAAGAAGGTCCGTCAAGTGCCTTAAGACTCGGATAATACTGAAGATACGCCTTCCTTGAATGCAAAATATAGTGAAGATTATCGGTCACGGGTATTAATTTACCTTGAAGGTTAATTACATATTCGCTGAATATACCAGCTCTGCTTATAAAATTTATTTTGAAAAGCCTGTCTGAATAAGGGTATATAACGATTCCCATGGGAAAATGAATATTATTTTCAACGAAGTTCACAGCAGGGATAATTTTACCGTATATCGAGCTTAAAATAACATGGGTGATTTTCCCTTTGCTCTCCTTTTTGTAATAGACAAATCCAATCTTTCCATAATGAGGGCGCATCTTTTCAAGACTAAACACACCAGAATCCTTAAACTTAAGCCTGAGTTCTGCATCGTATACGACAAGTATACCGGATGAGCCATCTTTAGGTTTTATATAAAGCAATATTTCCTTTACTCCATCTCCTGTCATATCCATTGTATCAATATCCCAGTTCATACTCAACACAACATTTTTGCTGGATATACCTATATAACCAAGACTGCTATCAATCCCACGAACCAGGGACTCGTTCCCGGACAATCTATCTCTCATTGCCTCAAAGATCTTTGTATTCAGTCTGGTGCACTGCTCACTTACATTTGCATTTTTGGAAAAAATATCCCTTAACTTACTACAACTCATAAATGCAAAAGAAAAAAACAATACTACTAAAAGTAAACGATTCATCACTTTATACGTTTAAAATCCGTTATAATAAAGTCCATTAATCTGTCTTGTGATTCTATTTTTACCTCTTTTATAATACGATTATTGCTTGTGCACGTTATTTCCACATCCGTGAAGGAATTATCCTGTAACGGAACAGCTCTGTATGTATTTTTAGATAATTCGTTCCATTGGAATTTTGTAGTGTCCATGAGTAATGCAGGATGCAAAAGTTTATTTAAATCTTTATTGTAGATGATGCTTGTATCTTTTTCTGTATAGATAAACAAAGAGTCGTTTTCGATTTTGTATATTTGCCTTTCTGGTTTTATGACATGAATTACAAGTGAGTCTTTGTATAGTTTTAAATTCCCATAAAATTTTTCTACCCCAGGGGCATTGGTATAGCTAACACTTTCCGAAAATTTCACACTGATGATATTACTGCTCAATAAGGTTTGAAAACACCTTTGAGGTCTTAAAAAAATAATAGAAACGAGTAAAAGAAACTGACACATTACAGCAGGTCTTTCAGGATAGTTGCCACCTCTTCCGGTTCATTGGCTACCCTTACACCTGCTTCTTCAAATGCCCTTACTTTTTCCTCGGCTGTGCCCTCGCTGCCTGTAATTATAGCACCGGCATGTCCCATTCTCTTCTCTTTCGGAGCTGTTCTTCCGGCAATAAAAGCAACTGCTGGCTTTTTTAATTTATTTTTTATATAAGAAGCAGCTTCCTGTTCGTCAGTTCCACCTATTTCGCCGATTAATACCACACCTTCGGTCTCTCTGTCTTCTGCGAATAACTCAAGAACATCCACAAATCTCATACCTATTATGGGGTCTCCTCCAATACCAAGAGCCGTGGACTGCCCAAGTCCGTGATTCGTTAAGTGACTGACAATTTCATAGGTCAACGTGCCACTCCTTGAAATTACACCAATATTACCTTTCTTAAATATATGACCCGGCAGAATTCCAACCTTCGCCTCTCCCGGAGTAATTATCCCAGGGCAGTTCGGACCTATTAATCTTGCCCCTCTCTCTTTTACATATTTGACAGCCTTAAGCATATCCATAACTGGTACACCTTCGGTAATGGCAACAATAAGCTCTATACCGCCATCGGCAGCTTCCACTATAGCATCATATGCAAAAGGAGCGGGCACAAAAATCACAGAGGTGTTCGCTCCGGTTTTTGCCACAGCTCCTTTTACAGTATCAAATACGGGGACACCTTCTATGTTAGTTCCACCTTTGCCAGGAGTTACACCGGCTACAACATTTGTTCCATACTCTTTCATAAGTTTGGTATGAAATGAACCATCCCTCCCGGTTATTCCCTGCACCAATAACTTTGTTTCATATCCCACCAATACAGACATTTATAATCTCCTTGTATTTTAAACCGATACTAACCGCTTATATCAAGGCAAAGAATCTTTGAATTTACTGGCAAATTTGGCCATTAAAACTTTGGTGATTCCCCAGTTACCCTGTTTGGTCAATACCACACAATGGGCATAGCTTGTATTTGGTAAAACTCTTATAACTATAAAATTGGTCGGCGTTGTAATAAGAACATCATCGCATTTTCCAAAGTTCGCATTCTCAGTAGCCATAATACTCTTCCTTGCAACCTCTGAAAGGAAAGCTACAGGCACTGTTATATCCATGGATTCATCGGAAGCAAAACCAGTAAGAGGTGTTGCATCGTCCAGAGACACTATGGTGGAGAATACAATCTCATCCACCTGCCCAACAAATTCATTCATCAGGTCATCTATTTTAGCCATTTTACTCCTCCTGTTCTCTCTTTTTCTTTTCTCTTAATTCTCTTAATGCTCTTCTTTCGAACAATTCCCAGTTTCTTCCTTCATCCCCACTGGAAATTCCCTTCATTCTCAAATCAAGTGTTTCCTTGTGTGTGGAAAACTCAAGTGCAGTTTCTTTTGATATTATCTCTTTTTTCCACAGATAAAAAAGGGATTGGTCTATTGATTGCATACCATAAGGCACAAACCCGTCCGCTATCACATCGGGAATTTCGGTTGTTCTATTGGGATCTTTTATTAACTGTGATATATGGGCATTATTGACCATTATCTCAGCAGCAGGGATAAGTCCCATAATATCACTTCTTGGTATAAGCCTTTGAGCAATAGTAGCAGTTAACACTGCAGATAATTCATTACGCACCTGATCTTGCTGATGAGGAGGAAAAATTCCTATATATCTGTTTATTGTCTCTTTAGCATCCAGAGTATGTAAGGTTGATAATACAAGGTGTCCGGTTTCAGCAGCAAGCAGAGCTGTTTGAGCTGTTTCATAATCCCTGATTTCACCGACCATTATTACATTTGGGTCCTGCCTTAAGGCTTCTTTTAAACCGTCAGCAAAAGAAACTGTATCAAGCCCTATTTCTCTTTGAACGATAAAAGCTTGCTCATCTTCAAGCAGATATTCAATAGGGTCTTCAATTGTAATTATACTGCATGTCCTGTTCTTGTTGATATGGGAGAGCAAGGAAGCAAGAGTGGTGGATTTTCCGGAGCCCGCGACGCCTGTAACAAGAATAAGTCCGCGCTGGGACATTGCAAGTTTTTCCAGAGCAAGAGGAAGATTTAATTCTCTAACACTTTTTATAAAAGCAGGAATTATCCTAATTGCTATGGCCCACTCCCCTCTTTGTTTAAATATATTGACTCTATGCCTTCCAACACCCTCAACATAATATGCCAAATCCACACTCAGATGTTCCTTTAGTTTTTCCTCCTGTTCTTCCGTGATAAGGGAATCCATAAAGAACTCTATATCCTCTTTGCTCAAACGCCCATACTGCTCTTCTGAATATAGCTTGCCATGAATTCTAAAAACAGGCTCCCTTCCTATTTTTAGATGTAAGTCCGAAGCTTCCTTTTCTCTTGCCTCTTTAACAAGTTGTGATAGCTCTATCATATAATAATATTAAACAGATTAGTTTGTTTAATCAAGTTTTTATTTCCCTGTCTTTGACTTAACAACAATAACGGGTTTTCCATTATAATATCCACAATTCGGGCATACTCTGTGCGAAGGCACCGGGGCACCACAATTGGGGCATAAATTCACATTGGGAACATCAACTTTATAATGTGTTCTCCTTTTTCTTCCACGCATTTTAGACGACTTTCCAGACGGAACAGGCATACCTTCCTCCTTTTAGCTAAAAAATTCTCCTCAAGGACTATATTATAACATCAAAGCTTCATACATTCAAATTTTACAGTCTTACTATTTAGAATGCTTTTTGATTTCCTCCTTAAGCCAGTTAACAGCTTCCTCACCTTTCATCAGTTCATTAAGTTCATTCTCATCAGATATTTCTATTTCAAATAGCCATCCCTTTCCATAGGGATCTTCGTTGACAATGTCTGGTTCATCCTCAAGTTCCTCGTTTACCTTCGTTATATTCCCCGAAACAGGCGCGAAGATCTTCCCAAGCCATTTCCCCGTTTCAAACGAGCCTACAACTTCATCTTTTTCAACATCGTCTCCTTCTCCCGGAAGCTCTATATATGATATCTCACCTGCAAGTTTCTGATTGAAATCGGTTATGCCAACCGTAGCACTTTTATCGTTAACCCTGACCCACATGTGCTCCCTGTGATAGTACAATTCCTCCGGGAATTTATATCCCCCGATTTCTCTCATGATTACCTCCTTTTTTTAATGAACAACTCTATCGTGATTTTCTATCAGTTCAAGGAATTGATCATAATCCACTGTATTTTCATCACAGCAGTGTTCAAATCCTCTGGCTATAAGATCTTCTTCAAGAAAATAGAAATTTACACCTCGTTGTTTAGCTTTTTCAAATTCTTCCTTAATCTCTGTTGGCATTCCCTTTGCGGCATAAATGCCGTCCTGAATGAAAATCACAGAATCTCTGGCATCAGCAAGTTTCAGATAAAAGAGAGGGTCCCTTCTTTTAAACGGAGAATTCGATACAACAAAAAGTGTTTTCATTACTAACCTCCTGACACAAAAGAGATTATACAATGCGTACCGTTTATCAATTCCTTCAGTTCTGCGTTAGAAATCACGCCGTTATTCTCTATAAGCTCTGTTTCCTTTATATTACGTTCAATAAGTGCTTCTTTAGAGATATAGACCTTTACATCAAACTCTTTCAAATTCGTATAGGCTCTGGAAATATCTTGCATACTGATGGAAGATGGGTTTTGATTTTTAAGTGCAACAAAAACTCCATCCTCAACAAGTACACAGGTTGTATCAATACCCATACCGCCAAGGCCTGATATTGTCCTATATGCCTCTGCAGGCGTGGCAGTTCCATATGGAGCTCCATTGACAAGCACCAGTAGTTTCATCTGTTCCATGTCGCCTCCTAATATCCAAATGTAAACAGCCTATCACACACAGGCATTTCTTTCACCAGCAGTGCAAGTCCACCGAATTTAGCGCCTTCAATTACGTCCTTTCTCGTCTGCCCTCTGAATTTTGCACATGTACCACATATCCCTATCTTTGCCCCAAGTTGAATTAGTTCTCTCAGTCTGTCAGCTATATTCCTTTCCTCAAGGGACTTTATATCGGCATCTGCATTGAGAGTGCCCTCCTCATAGAGAAATATAAACACATCATGGCCTTTTGCAAGAGCTCTTTTTGACAGATTATAAACTGTATCCACATTTTCAAAGGAATACGGCCCTGTTCTCAAAATAAATTTGAGACGCATTATTTACCTCCCGTTAAAATGTCAACGTCAATGTCGCATCAAATGCATGTGATAGGGCTGTAGCAGCACCCACAGGTTTTACACCGTCTTCCAGGTCTCCTTCTTTCACTCCCAAAACTTTCATAGCCAGGGAACAGGCTACAAGATTTACTCCCAATTGCTTTGCCTGTTGAAATAACTCCCTTATTGGCGGAGCATTGTCAATTGCATATTTTGACGGTCCGCCTTTCTTCACGACATTTAGACCACTCATAGTGAAGAACATAGTTACATCAGCGTCAAGTGACGCACCTGTTGTGGCCATTATAAAGGCCTTATACAGGTTCTCAAGACTATCAGAACCCACTACTACTACCATTGTTTTTTTGTCTGCCATTTTTCCCTCCTTTTTATTGTTTTTTTATATAAAATCTGAAGTATTCATCTATCTCTTCCTTGCCCAGGAACTCATCGCCTGTTTGTTCACAAAAGGCAGGGAAGTCTTCCAGAGCGCCAGGGTCATCCGCCAATACCTCTATTACCTGCCCTTTTTGCATCCCCTGCAATGCTTTTCTTGTCTTTATTATTGGCATAGGGCAGGACATGCCTCTTGTATCAAGCTTTATATCTGCTTTCATCTCACACCTCCTCTTTTTCTTTATTAAAATATGAAAAGGACTCCATCATATATCCTATATATTCATAAACAACAGCTCCTCCCATTGAAAGTGCAATAGATGCTGCATGCATCATTTCCTCCTCTGTGCAACCTGCCAGAATGCAATAACGTGTGTGTTTTATTATACAATCCCTGCACTGCATAGAAAGCACAAATGCCAGTTCCATCAATTCCACATATTTGGAAGGGATAGGCCCACCTTTGTTTACACTTCTCCAGAAGTCCATAAATTTTTGTACACGCTCCGGATTCTTTTTTCTGAAAGCCACAAGACCTCTATTCTTAGACTTCTGCTCTTTAAGATAATCGTCCATTTTATCCATTTTATTGAGCTTCAACTTCAACCTTGGCAAGCAGAGATTTTGCTTTGACTCTATTGAGTTTAAACCCAAGCTCTTCTGAAGATATTCCAAGAGCAAGTCCGAGCAACTGTGTGTAATAAAGTACGGGGATCTTGTATTCCACTTCAAAGGATTTTTCGATTTTTTTCTGTGAGCCTTCATACATTATTGAACAAAAAGGACAAATGGATATCATGCAGTCTGCGCTGACTTTTTTAACTTCATCAAGCTTAAGTTTCGTCATTAACAGTGCATCTTCTTCCTTGACGCCCAGTATGCCGCCACCGCAGCATTTTTCCTTTCCCTTATAATCAAGGGACTTTGCTCCGGTGGCTTCTACCAGCAAATCCAGAGAAACAGGATGCTCAGGATCGTCAAACTGCTCATACACTTCAGAAGGCCTTAAAAAATGACAACCATAATGAACTGCTATATTTAGCTTATCCAATGGTTTAACAATTTTTTTCTTGATATTTTCAACCCCATAATCCTCATATAGAAACCTTGCAAAATGTTTGACTTTTACCTTACCTTTGTAATTTCTTCCAATTTTCGCGAGTTTTTCATTCACACTTTCTCTCAATTTTGAATTCTTTTTTAACTCCTCCTGGGCTTCAACAAGTGTTACCGTACAGGCATTGCAAAGTGTAAGAATATCCAGACCTCTTTCCTCAGCCAAAGCCATGTTCCTGGCACTCATCAAAATAGAAGTCTCAAAATCAACGGATTTTGCAGGGAATCCGCAACAGGAAAATTCCGGAATATCAACAAGCTCGATGTTTAGCTTTTCGGACACTTTTCTTGCGGAAAGCTCATAATTTTGTCCTCTTACAGGAATTGTGCAACCAAGAAATACGGCATATTTCATTGTTCTCCCTCCACAAATTTATCAACACCTGTTTGTTTAAAAATTTCTCTTATTTCTTCTGGCATCTGTTTTATAAGAGGAAGCCCCAATTTTTCTCTCTTTTTATTGTCAAAATCAGTGACCTCATACAATCTGCCAAGTTTGTAAAGAAAATCCACCTGAGCCACAAAAGAAGGATGAATAAATCCTTCTGCAACCGCAATGTTTCTGAAAGCAGTCATGAGGTCGGTAATCTTAACATCCTGGGGGCATCTCTCCTGACACAAATAGCATCCAGAGCACAACCACACAAATTCATGGTCAAGCACCTCCTTTTTCATACCCAGTATTGCCATCCGTATTATCTTTCTCGGATTGAATTTCTCATCAACTTCTCTTACAGGACACGAAGCAGTACATGTCCCGCAGGCAAAACATCTCGTCAAATTTTCTCCGCCGGGTTCTTTCATCACCCGGTATTTAAAGGTTCTATCAAGGTCTTTAACCTTAATTGTTTCCATTTCAATACCTCCTTTAAATTTTACTTAAAGTCTCCATAATGGCTTTGGATTCAAATCCCGCCAATTCGGTTGCATTGGAAGGGCAAGCAGAAGTACATACTCCACACCCCTGACAGAGAGAAGTTATTACAACGGCTATTTTTTCCTCTTCATCCACAAATCTTGCATTATACGGGCACACATTTACACATATACCACAACCGGTGCACTTCCTCTCCTTTACATATGTTGACCATTCTTTTAAAGGTAATTTTCTATTTTTAAGGAATGACAGTGCTTTTGAAGCTGCTGCTTTTGCCATTTTTTCGCTTTCATCAATAGAACGCGGAGAATGTGAAAGTCCGGCAAGATAAACACCAGGGTGCAATGTTTCAACAGGATTGAATTTGATATTTGCAGGCATGAAAAATCCATTTTCATCCAGCGGAATGTCAAATAGCTTTGCTATCTTTTTATTTGAAGGATTCGGGATAATTCCAGTGGATAGGACAAGAAGGTCAGGATTTAGTAATATTTCTCTGTCAATTATGTTGTCTCTAAAACGGACATTGATTTTAGCATTATCAATAGAAACAGAAGGTGGAGTCTCTTCATTAAATCTGATGAAAATAATACCTTTTTCTCTTGCTTCCCTGTAATACTTTTCAAGTTTGCCGTATGTCATAATATCTCTGTATAGAATAAAAATTTCAGTCTGTGGTGAGTTGCTTTTAAGTCTAAGTGCGTTTTTTATAGCATCACTGCAACATACTCTTGAACACCATGGATGGGTTTTATTTCTAAACCCGACACATTGTATCATAACAACGGTTTTTGCATCAATTCCATTTTTTATTTCTTTTTCCAACTCCATCTGGGTTACTATTCTATTACTTTTGCCATACTCATATTCCACAGGTGTGTATGCAACTGCCCCCGCCGCTATTATCACTGCGGAAACCTCAAGAGTCCTCTGGGTATCGGTTTTACCTTTTATTTTTACAATGTAACTCCCGGGGAAGCCTTTTACATCCTCAATCTCATGCTCATACCAGATATGTATGTTTTTCTTTCTTTCAACCTGTTCTGTAAGGCTCTGTATTGCAGTAGATGTACTTCTCCCGTCTATGGTTTCAGTAAAATTCAGGGCATTTCCACCTGACCTGTTCGTCTTTTCCACAATATGGACATCTACACCGTTATCTGACAAAACTAAGCCTGCTGTCATACCGCTGATACCTGCACCTATAATTAATGCGGTCTTTTTGACTGTAATAGAAAGCCCTCTGGATTTCTCAAGGTACTTAAGCTTTTTTATGGCACTGCTCACAATAAATTTTAGGTTTGATGAAGTACTTCTATCAACAACATAAAAGCTTAAGGGGTCCCAATGCTTTTTGAGAATAGGCATGGTGGTGTAAATGGAATCATCAATAACAACAAAATAGTTTATACTATTTTTAGTCAGGAGCATTTTTAACTTTTCTATGTCTTTATCAGTTTTAAGCGAGTCTATATTGAGAACCTTACAATTTTCAAAGTTAAAAGGTTGAGTTCCCACATTAACAATAGCTATGTTTCTTTCCTCTTCTTTACTCGGACTATCAGTATTAGCAGGCTCATTTTCTTTCCATCTAATACCAATAGAGGAAATGCTCGCCTCGGCACTTATCAGAGCGTCCGAAATTTCCTGAGGAGTATCATAAAGCATTGTAACTCCGTTCAAAAAAGCATGTTGAGGTAATACAATATCGGTTCCGACCGAGAGCACAACGAGATCAAATTTTTCATTCACCTTGTTACCATGTTCGTCAATATAACTAATAACAGGATTATGTTGTTCATCCTCCACTATCTTGCCGGGACGTGCCCTTATGCCCCTGAACACTGTGCTTTGTGCATACTGATATTCACCTTTTCCAAAAGCTCTCATATCCATATAAAATACGGTTGGCTCTGCAAGAGGGTCAGATTTTCTCAAAAGCCTTATTTCTTTCAATGTAAACATACAGCATATGGAGGAACACTCAACCTTTTCTCTGTCCCTTGAGCCCATGCATTGAATAAACGCTATTTTCCTCGCAATTTTGCTATCAGAAGGTCTTTTCACAATGCCGTCTGTTACCCCTGTTCCAGAGAGCATTCTTTCAAAATGTGTCGATATTATCACATTTTTATACTTACCATATCCAAATTCGCCAAGATATGATATATCACGTTCTCTAATCCCGGTTGCCACAAATACATGCTCTGCTTCAATCTCTTCATATTCATCTTTATCCTCAAGGTTTATTGCAGAAACAGGGCAGACTTCCACGCATGCCCCGCATTTTGTGCAGGATTCAAAATCAATGGTATAAATATCAGGGAAATTCCTTTCATATTTGTGATATACAGCCTTGCGTTTCGAATAGTTGAAGTTTTCATCCGAAATGACAGGACAAGCATCGGTACATTTTCCACAATTAATGCAATTATTGTTTACGCCTCTTGCTTTTTTAAATATTGTCACTTTGACATAACTATCTTTTTCCTCAACATTATCTATTCTTGCATTTGTCATTACTTCAATGTACGGGTGAAAAAGACCTCTTCTCAAACAGAACTGAGCAATATCAGAATCAATAAATGGATAAACCTGACACATTCCGCAAGCATCATTGGGAAACTGATAGTCAAGCTGTGAAAGCTTACCGCCTATGTAAGGCTCCTTTTCAACAAGCAAAACTCTATAACCCTTTTGAGCAAGTGAAAGGGCTGTATTTATTCCCACAATCCCGGCACCTTCGACAATAATTTTTTTACTCATCAATAATCCTCCGGTAATGCTGAAAGTGAAGCAAGTGAAAAAACAGGCCCATCTTTACATATATATCTGTCTCCAATATTGCACCTCCCACATTTTCCAATTCCGCATTTCATTCGCTTTTCAAGCGAAGTGTATATTCTGTCTCTGGCAAATCCAAGTTTAAACAAGACGGGGAGTGTGTATTTTATCATAACAGGCGGGCCGCATACAACAGCAAATGCGTCCTTAGGAGAAGGGGCAATTTCTTTCACAACCTGAGGTACAAAACCAACTTTTTCATGCCAATCCGCAAATTCCCTATCCACTGTTAAATATATATTTACATCTCCTCTGTCCTTCCACTCATCAAACTCATCTCTGTAAAGCAACAACCCGGGTTCTCTGGCACCGTAAATAACAGTGATGTCACCAAATTTATGCCTCTGGTGAAGCGCATACAGCAGCAACGAACGTAATGTTGCAAAAGCAAATCCGCCACCAACTATTATGATATTGTGTCCCTCAAATAAATCCACAGGATAGCCATTTCCAAGAGGGCCTCTTATACCTATTTCTTCACCTATTTCAAGTTGATGCAGGGCTGTGGTT
>JALTEL010000047.1 GCA_027073945.1 Caldifarciminota bacterium
AGGTAAAAAACTATACACTAACGGCAAAATCAAACCCAACAAACTACGGAAAAATCGTAGTTATTAACTGTTCGCGTTTTAACATACACAACAATACTGTTGCCAATTTCATAGGCGAAAAAGATACGAAAGGATTCATTGGGGCAGGAATATATATAGAAAACTCACATAACAATCAGATTTCGGACAACAAGATCTATAATATTACCGGCGGAAGTGGTACAGCTACCTACTACGGATTAGGTGGTGCTGGAGCAGGACTGTATCTGCATTCCTCGGGTGAGAATCTGTTAGAGTTCAATGAGATATGGAATATAACTGGCGGTATTGTAGGTTCCGGATGGTGGCACGGCGCATTGGAAGGTTCTGGCTCAGGAATCCATCTTTCATTCTCTTCGGCTAATATAGTCTATTGCAATAATATCTGGAACATCACTGGTGGAGAGGGGCGTGCTGCTTCTCATATTACTGATGGGGGCAAAGGTGCTATAGGTGCAGGTGTCTTTTTGGTATATTCCTCCAACAATTCTGTAGAATTAACCAATACCCATAACATCTATGGAGGCCATGGTGGTAAGGCGGGATATTTTAGAGGGGCACAGGGCGGTGTGGGTGGTATTGGAACCGGAGTGTTCCTAGCATATTCTAACAATAACAAATTCCAGTCAAATAGCGTTTCAAATGCGTATGGTGGTGATACTGGAACTAGTGATAGCTATGCAGATGGTAGAGTGGGTGGCACGGGCGTGGGCATGTGCATCAAGTATTCCAATAGTAATTACCTAAACCAGAGTGCCATCTCCAAAATTAAAGGCGGAAGAGGCGGCGCAGCTACATATAAGGGAAATGGAGGAAAGGGAGGTTTGGGAATTGGGGTCTATCTTTTTTCTTCTAACATATGCACACTAAGGGATAATTCTATCTCAAACGTGAGGGGGGGAAATGGCGGGGCTGCACCATATCAGAATAGTGGTGTAGCAGGAAAAGCAGGTGATGCTATAGGTTTCTACACCTCTTATTCAAGTCACAATGCGCTTAACTACAATGTTTTCTCAGATATACGTGGAGGTGACAGCAACGCACTTGATTATGGAATTAAACTCTACTCCAGCACAAACAACACCATTTCAAAAAATAATTTCTCCAACTATAGATATGGAGTATATTTATCTTCATCACAGCATAACAAAATTTATCACAACGATTTTCTAAATTCTGGGACCTATGCGGCCTATACCGATGACAAAAACAACTCGTGGAATAGTACATACCCATATGGTGGAAATTATTGGTCAGACTACAACGGAACTGATGAGTATTCCGGACCTGGGCAGAACGAAACCGGAAGTGATGGGATTGGAGACACACCATATACAAATATAGATGGAGGTACTGGTGCAGAGGATAGCTATCCTTTGATGGATATGATTGATGTGAAAGCCCCGGAGATATCGTTTACGCTACCAGACAACAAAGAGACAGATGTCCCTGTTAACATCCGGCACTGCACCATAAAATTTACGGAACCAATGGACATTTCAAAACTTAACGAATCTCCGGTCAAGACAAATCTTCCAGCAGTCCAGTGGTTTTGGAGTTCAAACAATATCTGGTTAAACGCCACATTTGGAAAACTTAATTATAATTTTACATATTACTTAAATATTTCGTCAAACCTTACCGATATGGCCGCTAATCCTCTTGTTGGTAATAAACAAAGGACATTTACAACGGTCCTGTCGGACACCGTTGCCCCCTCAGTATCAATAACTTCTCCGCTTTCAAATACATTTCTTAATTCATCTTCTGTAACTGTTATATGGGCAGGTTCTGATGACGATGGAATAAACCACTATGAGATAAGAATAGATAATACATCATGGGTCAATGTCGGAACAGTCAACTCCTACGATTTTACAGCCCTTTTAGATGGGGCCCATATGATAGATGTTAAGGCTTTGGATAATGCAAGCAATGAAGGGATAGCTACCGTAAGATTCACGATTGATACAAACAATCCGATTATATCCATAACATTTCCCGCAAAGAATGCAATACTTAATGTGTCTTCAATTAATATCTCATGGAATGGTTTTGATTCGACATCGAAAATAAAACATTATGAGATAAGAATAGATAAAAACTCCTGGACAAATGTAGGAATTAAAACATCATACGGCACCAGTGAAATTCACGACGGCACCCATACAGTTGATGTAAAGGCTATAGACAATGCAAATAATGAAGTGCTGACCTCGGTTGTATTTATAATTGATACAGATAACCCAACAGTATCTATAACTTCTCCCATTAACAATGTTTTCTTAAACAAATCTGCGGTTCAGATTTCATGGACTGGCTATGATATGACATCTGGAATCAATCACTACAATTTATCCTTAGATGGGGGGCCATGGATCGATGTAGAAAGAAAAACATCATATAACTTTACAGAATTGTCTGATGGTTTTCATACCATTGTTATTGAAGCTGAAGATAATGCCACAAACCGAGGGAGTTCTTCCATTATATTTACAATAGATGCGACCAGCCCAATAATTTCCATATTATCTCCCACAGACAACGCTACATTAAATGCCTCAGAAGTGATGGTTTCATGGGCTGGGTCTGATCTGACTTCAGGAATAAAGTATTATGAAACCAAAATCGATAATATTTCATGGATAAATATACATAGTGCAACATCACATGAATTCAAAAATATTTCAGATGGTGAGCATATTATTATTGTTAGAGCAGTGGACAATTTGGACAATACGGCTCAAGATTGCATAGATATTATTATTGATTCTACAAAACCAAGTGTTACCGCTTATACACCAACGGGCCAGAATGTCTCTCTAAATTCCAGCATCTCCGCAACCTTCTCGGAGCCTATGAACACCTCTTCCGTCCATATTAATGTAACAGGGGTCACCGGAACAATGTCTTGGAATGCAAATGAGATCATATTCATACCAGATGGCAATCTTACGGCAAAAACAGAATATGTTGTAAATATAACGGGAAAAGACCTGGCAGGAAACCTTCTTTGCCCATCTTCTTGGAACTTTACCACGATAAGAGAGAAAGAAGTTATAACTTTGCCACCTACATTAACTACGGGCAGGATCTCGGGATTCGTAACTGATGAGAACGGAGAGCCGATTTCAGGGGCTACGGTAATCGTTCAGGGCACAAATATAAGTGCAACCACAGATTCAACCGGTCACTTCCTTCTGGAAAATGTTAGTGCAGGTCAGCAATCCATTGTGATTAGCAGGAGCGGTTTTAGTGATACAACACATTTAATAATAGTAAACGATGGGGAGACTGCGACTGTAAACCCTGTCCTCCACCCCATGGTTTCCGAGCCGCCCAAGAATTTTAAATTCCCATGGTGGATTGTCCTGTCAGCAATTATTGCAGTAATAGGCGTTGTGGTCATTCTGATGAGAAAGAAAAGCGACAAGAAAGAAACTATACCTCTTGAAGCCGAAGAAGAATCGCTTGCTCAAGAACCAGCCAGTAAACATGAAGAAGAAGTTTCCATTCCAGAATCGACTCCTACCCCGCAAGAAAAGGCTTCTGCAGAGGCCCCGAAATTCAGCAAGGAAGAGTTGGTTGATAGATTAGAAAAAGCCTACAAGGATGGAAGGATGCCAGAGGAACTTTACCGGAGAAACATGGAGAAATTCATGAAGTGAGTGCAGGAGGTGTCCCCTCGACCGTAACACCCGAAATCACAGGCGCGGTTACCGCACTCCTTCGATTGGCCCTGGCCGAGGGTGTGCTGCCGGCCGTTGATCTTCAGTCATGGTCCGGTGTCGCACCGGCCTCGTGAAGGAAACCATTTGCCATGCAGCCTGCACATGGTGCAGGATTAATAAACCCTCAGGAAGTGGAAGTATTTAGAGGTTGCGGATGGGCGACAATTATCTCCTATCCCGAAATTATTTTACAGTCCGTTCCGGTACGGGTATGACAAAAAGA
>JALTEL010000048.1 GCA_027073945.1 Caldifarciminota bacterium
AAACTATACCTCCTTATGTAGTGTGTTTATTATAAATCCGATAAAGCGTGCGTTCAATAAACTATGGTTATCTTTAAGTATATTATGGAATAACTAAAACTTTTTAACTTTTACTTTAATTTCTTCGGCCTGTACGTAAGAAAAATCCATGCCTTTAATGTTGTCTCCTGGCATAACGTAAATATCGTAGGCATTATCCGAAATAAGCGTTAAATGCTCGGGACAGGCAACAACTTTAACAGTATATGCCCCTGGTGGAACATTGTAAAAGACAAATCTACCGTCTTTGTCCGTCCACGTTTTTTTATTATTCAACGATACAACGCATCCTGCAAGTGGCTTATCTCCGTCGTTGAAAATTCCATCTGCATCGTAATCTATGTAAAGCTTGCCGGACACACTTCCGAGCAAAGCTATTCTCATATCAATACGTCTGTTTGTTATAAAACCTGTTCTGAATTTTGTATAATCTTCGGATACAGAGCCGTAATCTGCGGGCAATGTCCCGTAATCCACATATATGTAATGCTCTCCCTTTGAAACCCCTTTAAAAGAATATTGACCATTATCATTTGTTGTGCACACTTTTCTGCTGTCCAGTACGACTTTTATATTACTCATAGGTTTATCGCCCCTATTGAATAATCCGTTACCGTCTTTATCATAGAATATAACTCCGTTAACAGTGGATAGACCCGGGGACTCAAGCCTACCAGACTGTGAAAATCCAACGCTCAAAACGCTGTTTTCATATACCCCGAAATAGGAGGTTGTTGAGAAATACACATGGCTGTTACCTTTTGAAAACTGCATACCAGAAGTCAGAGATTGGATATTTTCAGTATAGTGGTAATTCATGAGCCCTTTGATATGTCTGTTAAGCATTACCCGTGTACTCAAGGCAAAATAATTCCCCATAGAAGATGAATATCTTTTGTGGATGGTAAAAGATAGCGCCTTTCTTGATAGATTAATGTCATAACCTCTTTCTCTGTTATTAAGGACATAGAGCAGCCTCAGACTTCCAAAAGATTTTGACCAGTTTACACCGTACAGTTTATTTTTGCTGTAAACAGCGTAGTAAGCGTCAAAATTCCCTGTGTTTGCGGGACTTACGGTGACTGTGTTGGAAACATTTGTGCCGTATCTGTCAAAGCTTTCGGTGTAACCGCTTGTCAGGCTGTAATGCAAAAACGGAAAAAATACAGCATTAATACTACCTGACAGGGACAGGTAAGGATTTATTTTTCTGCCAATGTTCGTATATCCTTTAAAAACCTTTTTAACTGAGAGAAACATCGTGTTTTTACCTATTACAAATCTGGCATCCCCCTTACATGCAAGGGAAAATTTGTTTAAATAAGAAGGAGAGATATACAAGTTGAAATGTTCAAAACTGCTGTTCATATAGAGATTAAAATACTCAGGATTGCCGTAATCTTTGCCTGTGAGTAAGAACATTTCATAAGAAGAATTATTCAAAGAAGTTTCAAGTACAAAATTATTCTTTTTGAACGTTTTTTTGCCGAATCCCTGATTATCTGGCCTCTTAAACACACCCAGAGAAAACCTGTCACTGTAAAAATCTATGCCCCAAAGGCTTTGACCTCCAGCATACAGCCCTTTTGGGCTTATGAATTTATTTCCCAGTGAAACATATCCTATATCATCAAACCTGAAATTCAAATTAAGGTCACTTATGTAAGTTCGTTTTCTCTGTGAAATAAAAGCAGTATTGAAGTTATAAGACTTTGAAGATAAGCCTGCTGTGTACATGGTGAAAATAAACGGGTCGTTTGCAATTCCATAGGTATTAAAGCTGAGATTATAACGAGGCGTTAACACGAAAATACAGAAATAAAGCAGAGTCATTTCACAAAAGCCTTAACACCCTCTATGTCAAATGGCCCTCCATAGCTTATTCGGAGCTTTGCGACATAGTGGCCTGCCTTAAGTGCCTTGACGGGAAAGCTAAAAACACGCTTACCGTTCGGCAGTATAACGCTGTTATTTATCCTGTTGGTGCTTTTATAACCCTCACTGGATGTGAGCGTCATGGTGCCGTTTATCCTTATGTGTTTAATTCCGGGATTTGATAAAATAAAGTAAATGGAGTCTCTTCTTACATAAGATGTATCCATCTCGCATTCCCTGTGTGAGCCTATCGGGGATAAATAAAATGGTATGCCAATCTCGGTTGCAATATTTACCATTTTCATATATTTGTGCGGTTTTGGCAGGGACGTGACAATAATCATGCCCCATATTTCATTTGCAGTTGTATCCGGAATTCTAAATGTGACCCTTGCCTTTAGCTCTTGCTGCGGCAGTATTGAAAATTCAACGGGATTGATAATCGTATACGGGGAGGCTGTCTTTGAAAACAGCGTTTTTCCAGTGGAATCTATATTGAAATTTTCTGTATGTACTTTCAAAAACAACGTATCATTGGAAATGTTGTCAATCTTCATAACTCTTGTAACTGTTTGACCGGGTGCAACATCCATTTCAATCTTTTCAGGATAGACCAGAAAACCAAATCCCTGGGAAATAAGACTTAAAAATAGCAGTACATTCATACTATAACCCGTAATATCTTATATACAGGGTTGTTGATACCCCTGCAGTCCCGGTCGGAGTATCATCTGCCTCTGCCTTAAAGCAAAAGTCAAGGTCTATTCTTTTTCTGAATAATGTTCCTGTCATAGGTGCATTGAAAATCTCGTTCCAGTTTACAGTAACTGGAGTCCAGTTCACAGGGAAATTTGTCCCCGGGGCAGGAAGCGGTGTACCATCCTGTGCATAGTAAAGCTGAGTTAAAGAAATGGTGGAAGAGAAATCAGAACCTCCTCTTATATCAAGATGCAGACTCATGGAAACAGAAGAGTGGGAAAGAGCTGTTATAGTTATTCTGATGCCTTCCGGATTATTGCCGGATGCAGTTGTGGGATAATAATAGGCAGGATATACAGAAGGTGGGTAATTTGCAACACTTGAAAGGTCAAATGTCATTTCACCCTGCTCCCTTAGAGATATTCGTACCTGCGATTTGAGATACATTGGAATCAACAAAAGAATAAGGGGGATTAGAAACTTTTTCAATATCTAATCCCCCTTATTTTTATTACTGGGCGTATAACCTGTAGTAAATAGTAATTGTAGCACCAGCTGCTATGGGCTCGTCATCTGTCTGCGCTTCAAAAACATAATCCTGGTCTTCTGATAGCCATCCGTTTGTTTTACCTGCGTTGCTGACAATTTCTGTAGAAGTTGTTGAAAAAGAAGTCCATGAAGCAGGAGCAGCTGCCCCATCTGCAGGATTTGCAGTGCCATCCGGAGCATATAGAAGCTGGTCAAGAGTGACTGTTGCAGAGAAGTCGCCACTGCCCATAGTTTCAAGATGCCATGTTGTACTCGGGTCATTGGAAAACACCTGTACATCAACACCGTCGGCATTTGTACCCGATACTGAAGTAGGGTCGTAATATCCCGGGAAGGCTGCTGGTGGATAAGCAACTGTACTCAGGTCAAATGTAACATCACCATTGACATAGAGCCCTATTCTTGCCGGTATTATAACCGTGACCTGCAGGGTGTCTATAAGAGTATCTCCCGAGGCACTCCCGGTTATTCTATCACCGGGGCCTCCCCATACGGTGGTAGCTCCTGCCATTGCTGGTATCATAACCAGCATTATCAGCCATTTTTTCATGTGCACCTCCCTATGTTATAGTTATATTATAAAGCAATGCAGAGTTGTTTGTCAAGTGTTTTATTGCATATTTAAAAAATCACCTGACTAAAAAAGGGCTGAAATATAATGCATGTTTAAATAAATCAACAATATGCGCCAATATGAATTTTTGTGTAATGAGAGCTATGCCTACCCCTGCTGCCGCCAGCCCGCCTGTCATGACAACGGTTTCTGCCGACAGACTCGCAATTGCTACCGCCGTTTTTATTGCTGCTCCCTTTACCGCC
>JALTEL010000049.1 GCA_027073945.1 Caldifarciminota bacterium
CTGGGCTCTCTGAGTCGCTTCTTCTTCACTCATACCTTTCTCATTAACAAAATAATCCTTCAAGTAAGCAAGTTTCTCATCATCTGTCTTCAATCCTAAGAATTTATCCACATCAATATTCAAACTCTTGTTTTTCAGATAAGTTCTGGCTTCATCTTCTGTTAATCCCAGTAATTTATTTACTTCGCCCTCGTCCTCAATACCCATCTTATCTTTCAAATACTGCCTGACTTCATTTTCCAGGTCAAAGAAACCTTTAATCTTATCATCACTGTAACCTAAATCTTTCAGCTTCTTCTGCGCATCTTCTTTGCTCATACCCAGTATTTCCTGGATTGTATCAGCATCCAGCCCTAAATCTTTCAAATATTTTTCTTTATTCTGTTTCATTTCTTTTACTTTCTCTATATAAGCGTCAATCTCATCCTGAGTATAGCCCAATTTCTGAAGATAGGATTTGATACCCTCCTCAGTCCCTAAACTCATAAGCAGATTATACATCGCCTCAGCGTCTTCCTTAGAAATGCCTAAAGCCTTCATCAGATAAGCAATGCAGGCATCTTTATTGCCCAAAAGACTCATAGCTTTGCTGATCTGCTCATCATTCATACCTAAACCTTTAAGGTAACTTGTCCTTAATTTATCTGCAGTGATTTTTAAATTATTTTTCTCTGCCATTTCTTTTAATCTTTCAGCCCGGGCATTATCTCTATTAAGTTTATTGAATTCGTCCTGATTAAATCCAGCCCCTTCCCAGGCTTCACGCACTCCAGGAACATTAAGCATTCTATTAATTCTTTCCTTGGGGTCATCGCTGCCAAAGATACCTTTATCGGGATCAAAAAGTTTATTCTCACCAATCTGATTTACATCTCTACCACCATAAGTAGGATGGCCTGTATTCTGCCCAGCAGCAGGGCGACCTCCGCCACCGCCGCCTCCTGCAGCACCACCACCGCCGCCTCTTGCAGCATTCTGTTGTTTAGCTTTATCAGCTGCGGCTTTCAATTTTTTTAAAGGATCTGATATAAATTCAACTTTTGAGGTAGCAGGGTCGTAAGCAATCTGTTTCCCATTGGCAATCATACTAAATATACTCTGAATATTCTTCTGGTATTTCTGATAATACTCTGCCCCTCCTTTCATTTTGCTCAGTAAATCCTGCATTACCTGAAGAGCTTTAGTAGCGCCGCCTTCTTTAAAAGCAGCTATAAGCTTAGACACATCGTCTCCTTGAGGTGTCAATCCCAATATTTTCAGACCATATGTAACAGCTTGCTGGTAATAATCATCGCTTTTATCTTGTTGACTATCTACTATCCAATATTCAGTAAAACCATTTTTATTTTTGACATCACCGTTTGCGTTTGTTGCTTTTACTCTCTTTCTAATATATTTGCCTGAGACGTCCACAGCTTTGCCTGTTTTGGGGTCGATCCGCGTCCCCTTTATTGTTATTTCTAACTGTCCCGGGTCTTCATTTTTCATAACTTTATCTCTGTAATCCAGCCAGTCGCCAGATCCTGTGATTGTCTCAGTGGCAGAAGCTTCTCCTTCTTTAATCACCCTTTCTTTACAGGTCCCATCAGTGGCAATATTGTAGGTAATCTCTTTAGTATTAGTGCCATCTGAAAATGTATCCACCAGGCCTGAAAGCTTCCATTTATCTCCGTCTTTCTTATATGTCTCTTGGGATTTAAACGATGTAACTTCCCATGCCCCATTTGGAGGAATATAGCTTGGGGAAGAAAAGTTATATTCTTTCGTCACTGTTCGAGTATTACCATCTTCTTTAACTGTCATATCGAAAGAACCTGTACCGCCTTCTATATGCAACTTACCCTTGGCTGGATCTATATAGCTTTTATCTTCTTTTGCTTCCCAATAATAGCCCACCATTTTACCCATATAGCCGCTCAGTTTAGCCGTTCCGTCATCCTGCCATGTAAAAGTAAGCTTTACAGGTATGGACTGTCCACGTGAACCCTGTACTTCTCCAAATTGTATGCTCGCTATCCTATGATTACTATCTAAAGTAACAGTAACTGAACCGTCACCTTTTAGAGCATTAGCAGTAAAACTGTTTTTGGAACTAAATGTATCCCAATCCACACTATAGCCAAACATATCCAGCACCTTGACTGCTTCTTTATAGGCCTTACCCATAGGAGTTAATCTCTCATCTTCTTTTAAACCGGCTGTTTTTTCACTCCCATTAGTCGCATCAAACACCCGGCATTGGTAATTTTCATCATAAATTTTAGTCCCGTCATCCTTATCCGTTTCTGCTGCCACTTTTACTCTGCTATGTTCAACATCAAAAATCACCTTCTCCGACATAATACCTTTACCTTCTAAATCCACAGTTGCCATTTTTTGCCCATGGCCCAACTCCACTTCTGAATTAAGCGTTTTAACAATTTTATCCCAGTTAGCATCAGAAAGTTCCATTTTTTTAGTGTTATCAATACCATACTTACTGCTTCCACTCTCAGGAGCTTTTAAATCCACAATTGTATATCCATCGTCAGCAGCATTTCTAAAAATTAACTGCCTCACTCCAGAAACTGCTCCATTATTTTTTACACCATAGATCCTAGATGCAATCATTCCTACCGCTTGACTTACTGTTTGTGGTGTTAAATCTACTGAAAGATTAAGAATTTTCTTTAAATCACTGTATGCTACTTCTATTTTTTCCTTATCGCCATTCGCAAACTCAATTAATACCTTTTGTCCTTCTGGTACACTAACTGTACATATTTCAGTAGCCCCTCTATACACATTAGGTTCTGGCGTACCCTGGCCCGGAGGTAAATCTCCTACCTCTAATCTGTAGCTGTAAACAACTCCCTTATTTGAATCTTGTTTTAAAACAATCTTTGCATTGCTTTGAGCCTTATAACTTAATTGTTTAACTATATCCTTTGCATTCTCACTGTCCCAAATAACAGCTGCTCCATATTTTTCACTTTGTCCATTATTTTGTCTTATACCGCCTTTTACAGTAACTGCTGTACCTGAAGAAATATCAGCCCAGAATTTTAATTCTTTATTATCTCCAGAACCACTTGCCGCTATTCCTCCCCATTTATCACCATCTTTATATACTCTGAGCGCATCGTCTCCAAATTGTAAAATCCAATCGTTATCTCCATTACAAATCGGCGGTTCTTTAAATTTGGACAGATCAAACCCCATATTTTGAAGCTTACTCGCATCTAAACTCTGTTCGCCAATTGTAATCGATGTTATAGTTCCAGAAGTATTTTTGCTGACAGTCAAACTCCCTCCAGCAGAACCATCATCTTTTATCCTGAAATAATAATCATCAACAGCAGTATTTCCAGATACATTTATACCCCCTACTTTTAATAATCCGGAATCAAGAACTTCTAAATGAACTGCAATTTGTGTAAGGTCTGCAATTTTCCCAGTTATAGCAGTGACAATCTTAGAAGAATACTGATAATCAGGATGCGTAGGCACTGTGGCTGTCCAAAACTCTTTACCAGCAGCGTCATGCGAAATATCCAAAGTTACATTATTATACACATCAATTCCTTCAGTAGAAGATACCTTTATAAACTGCTGGAAGTTCTTATCACAACTATAGGCTACACCCTCTACAGAAACAACATACCTGCCATTTATCTCCTCTACTTGTACCCCATCAGGAAAAGTAATACCTTTACTTTTGAAAATTGCTTTCATTTTGTCTGTCGCATCTTTAATAGCTGTATCCGCATTGGGTTCAACAGTAGTTTCACCAACTACATTAAATTTTTCATCCCCTTTAGAAATTATGGTCTTCCCATTAGATGTTGCAACTCCCAAAGCATCAATTGTCAATCCTCCCAAACTGCTTAAACCCGACTCTTCTTCTATAACCCCATTCAAAACAGGAGTAGATTCTCCTGGTTTGCAAACAAATAATCCTTTATGACCGTTAGATAAATG
>JALTEL010000050.1 GCA_027073945.1 Caldifarciminota bacterium
CTTCTTATGCTTTCTCCGAAACTTCTCTTAGCGGATGAGAATGTGGCCGTATGAAATTAGGCATTGTTCCCCCTCTAAGAAACTCCCGTACAGGATGGGTCTTCCCCATCCGCCTCCGGCCGGTTATGACAACGAATGGGGAGAGGCCATCTTCGAGAGTTTTCTCGGCCTTGCAATCTCACTCTGCCTGTCTATGAAATCTATCGCCATAGGAATCATTCCTGTGATGATAGTTTTAGCATTTATGGGTTTCGCCGTTGTTCAATGGAGATTTATGGAATCGAGGGATTCGGTTCCTGTTCTCTTTTCCTCTCTTTCTGAGAATGCAGCAGGACCAGTTCTTCTTCCTGAACTATAAACCGAATCATGATTAGGCAAATCACGATTATGTATTTCAGAGGATGTTGTGGCATTCTGCCGAAGATTTTTTCAGAGCACCATAGCGCTCAGAGTACTCCATATTTGCTATTGTAACATAGGAATATGTTTTTTCTGACGCCAAATCCTTCAGCCACCATGCTGGAATAGAAACCATATATTCTGGGACCTTCCAAGATTTTTTGTTTTCAATAAGTTTTTCGACAGTTTCTCTAAATTTACAGGGAACTACACTTTGGGAAATCACAGAGGTCTCTCTGGTGAAGAACTTTTCTTTCATCATATGGTTTGAAAGATTTATTGTGTATGTGCCAAAAAGCTCCTCAAATTCTTCAACCTTGTTTCTGGCATTCTTATATTTTTCAATAAACGTATCTTTGGAAAAAATTCTTTCATAGAGCTTGTTGTTGATTTTCAGGAGCTCCCTTTCCTCTGGTTTATCAGAGATATCTTTCAGCAACTCTATGCTCCTATCGAGAATGTCTTTTCCTGCCTCTTCATCTCCATTTCCATAAACCTTGGCGGTCCTCTCTCCGAAATGCGAAAATATGAATACGTCTGATATGCTCTTCTCTCCTTTCCGGTTAACTCGTCCTAATCTCTGAACTAAGGCATCTATGGGGGCAATCTCAGTATAAAGCACATCAAAAGAGATATCTAAACTCACCTCAACTACCTGAGTTGATATGAGGATAAAACCTTTATTTGTGGAGCCTACTTTGAAATCCAGCAAATGCTTTTCTTTTTCTTCCCTATCCCTATAGATAAATTTTGAGTGAAGGAGCATTGTTCTATCCTTGGAAATATCCATATCTTCTAGTTTCTCAAATAAAGATTGCGCATCTCCAACTGTATTTGCTATTACAAGTACATTTTTCCCGTTTTTCGCATCTCTAACTGCCTTATTTAGGTAATTATCTATGGAATCCTCTATTACTTTGACTTTATGTCTCCTTCTGGACCATAATTCTCTTTCAGCCACGATTTCTGTGTTTTTTCCCAGCTCATTTACAAGCAAATTGTAGAGGGGACTGGGGAATGTTGCACTACCTATTCCCAACCTCTGAGGAGGGAATTTTTTAAGTGCTCCGACAAGCAGGCCCAAGGTATAAGCATCATATGAATGAATCTCATCTATAGCCATATCCGAGTGCTTTACTAAAAATGCCTTATTTTCCCAGTGCCTGCCATGAAGTGCAGACATAATATATTGATCTATTGTTGCAACCACTATGGGTTTTGCAAATACAGAAGATAGCAGAATTTCTCCCCTGACTCTCATATCATTTTCCTCGTCTTCGAATTCCCCCTCTTTCCGAATGATGAGAGAAGAGAGGCTATGAGATAAACCGACATTTTTTCTGTCATATATCTCATTTAAGCGCTTCCACATAGCATTTACTGTAGCTTGTGTGGGGAGGAGATATATCAAACGCTTGCCTTTTGACCATAGGAGAAACGCCTCAGTTTTTCCAGTTCCCGTGGGAGCTTTCAGATACATACCATCAGTTTGTTGCATCGCTTTTATTTGAAATTCTCTAAGTGTAAACGATCTTTTTCTCATCTGTTCTTTAGTGGTCTCAAATTTACTTTGCAACTCTATGGCTTCCTCGGTTCCTGAAGATGCTGCCCAATCAGATAGATTGAGTATCGTCTTAACAGTTAGATACTTGTCTATATTTAAATTAAATAGTTTGTGGTCATTTCTAATCGTTTTGAATATTTTTAATGGTGTGATGGAAGACCAATGTTTTTCACTCTCTTTAATAGGGGTAGTTAATTCAATATCAATGACTTTTTGGATTCTGTCAAGAAAATCGTATATTTGTTCTTTGAGGTATTCTGGCTTTCCTCCAAAACCATCAAAAACATCATCTCTCAGTGGAGTATGGTGGCTTACCACAGAAGCAGATGCTAGAATGGGATTTCCAAAGAGTTTCATCTCGGCAATGTAGGAAAATGGAAAAGATGCAAGGGCATGGGGGAAGGATTTGGAGTGCTCTCCTCTTATATAATTCTGAAAACTTTTTGTTGCTTTCCCTGTGTCATGAAGTGCACATGCTAGAAAAATCCTTTTTCTCAAATCATCATCTATGCCAAACTGATTTACGAGCTTTTTGGAATGTTCCAGCACCTCTTCCGTATGTTCTATCAGAGTTTTATCTGGCTTAGCTAAGAGTTTAACCATACAAAATTTCTCCCGTCCACGGAATAAACACAATTTAGTTCCTCTTCCAAAATTATTTTGAGGTTGTATGGTATGAAAGAATAAATCCTCTTAGCTAGAGGAGCTCTGACGCCTTTTTTGTCTACTTTAAACTCCACAGGTATGGCTTCCATCACAGGAGGGTCCATGCTAAGCCCTTCTTCCAATACAGGTTTGTATTTTTCCATTCTCAAGTCCAAAGGAAGAATGGTGCCGGAGAAAAGAGGCTCACCTTTTTTTGCTTCCATCCTTTTCATATCTTCAATCCTAATGAGTTCGTCCTCTCTGCCAAGAGAGAGTGCATACTTAGGATTCTTAAAAGCGATTTCTAGTTTCGAAAGTATTTTTTCATCACCGCCGAAAATGAGTAGAAATTCTGGATAAAACAGTAATTCCCTGAAATATGGGGATGTGTCTGAGATTTTATTGTTCTTTATCTTCTTTATGGACCACATGTCCTTAGCAAACCCTGCTTTGTTTAAACTCAGCACAGATATCTTTACATCGCCCAAGATGCTCTTCTTGTCCCACATCTCCCGGTCAGAAAGACCAAGAGCCGCACCTATCACTCCATATATTGTGGTCGGAGGAGGTAGTGGGAAGGTGCGCTGATAGTTGTGATCCATAGGTCGCCGAAAAGATGCAGATAGTGCCTTCACCTTCAGAATCAGGACTTCCATATCTCATTCACATCCTTCTTTAATTGGTTGATCGCCTCTCCTACCGATACAACCTTTCCATATTTTCCAAGAGTTTCCTTTATTTCTCCTTCATTTGCAAAGATGCCCCTCTCTATTCCAAATACGGTCTTTTCTAGATAATCTGATACCTTTTCAAGAGCGGAAACTATGCTCTCTGTATTGAGATAGAAACGCCCATCTTTATACTCCACTTCCAAGTTTTCGAGGAATACAGGATGTTTTGTGGATAGTCTGGCATAGGCCAAGAACTTTGGGGACATGTCCACGAGGAGTCTTGATGTTCTTCCACCACCCCATAGTAGTTTAATGGCCTCCATGAGTTTTGAAATTCTTTCTCTTTTGACTTCAGTACTTGTATTCTGTCCTTTGCTTTCTCCTATTTCTAGGGGCTTAAACTCTCCTATTCTATCAAGCTCTATCAATATACCTCCCTTGAACATGTTTTGATAGACTTCTGTCTCAAACATGTTTCCTCCGCCTTCCATGGAAACACCGAATTTCTCGAAACTCCTAGTACCTAGGTCTCTATCTCCTCTAAACGGAAACATGCCTACTGCTGCGGAGACTCTAACTGGCGATGTTCTTCTCTTGGCTCCTGATGGATCAAGATATCCGAAGAGGTCTTCGTCGATATACTCTGAAGGTTGAACTATCGGAGTCACTTCCT
>JALTEL010000051.1 GCA_027073945.1 Caldifarciminota bacterium
CGTGTGAATAGTATTATAATTATTATTAAACATAGTTAGGAGGAGAAATTGGGCATTTTGAAATTTTCTGAAGAGAAACTACTCAAAGTGGATACACTCAACAGGGTTAGCGGCCAGAATGTTTATGACTGCTATCAATGTGGTAAGTGCACATCCGGCTGTCCGAGCGCAGATGAAATGGATATAGTTCCCTCTCAAACCATGAAGTTTTTACAACTCGGTGAAGTGGACAAGGTAATGGAATCAAACACCCCATGGGTATGTCTTGCCTGTCTTATTTGTTCGGTAAGATGCCCCAAAAATATTGACATAGCGGCAGTTATGGAAGCTCTACGCCTTATGAAACTCAGGACTAACTATGATTTTATACATCCCAATAAAATAGACCAAAATGACCTTGAAGAATTACCACCAATTGCCCTTGTATCGGCTTTCAGAAAAATGACGCCATAAATTCAAGGAGGTACACAGTCATGAAAATCCCGTATTATCCCGGGTGTACGCTTAAGTCAACAGCAAAAAATTTTGAAGATACAGCAAAACTGGTTGCCGGAAAATTTGATATTGAATTTGACGAATTATACAGATGGAATTGCTGCGGTGCGGTTTACGGACTATCGCAGGATAACGTTATGCATAAAGTTGCTCCTGTCAGAAATATGCTCAGAGTCAAAGAAGTCGGTGAGAAGCAAATGGTTATACTATGTTCAATGTGTTACAATACTCTTAAAAGAGCAAACTACTATGTCAGAAAAAATAAGGATAGATTGGATGTTATCAATGCAATCATGTACCTTGAAAATACTACATATGACGGCAGTGTCGAAGTGAGACATTTCCTTGAGATTTTGAGAGATGATGTGGGGTACAATCGTATAAAAAAAGAAGTTAAAAAGCCTTTAAGCGGTCTCACTATAGCTGCATACTACGGATGTCTGCTGCTGAGACCTGAAGAAATAGCAATAGACGATATGGAGCAGCCCACAGTTATGGAAGACATGATGAAGGCTCTGGGAGCAAAAGTCGTTGACCTACCTGTTAAAACCGAGTGCTGTGGTTCATATCAAACCGTATCCCGCAAAGATATAGTGGCTGATAGAACCTATTTGATACTCAATGAAGCAAGGAAAATGGGGGCAGATATGCTTATAACCAGTTGTCCTTTGTGCCATTTCAATCTTGATAGAAGGCAGGATCTGGCAAAGGACAGACATCATGGCTTTAAAACAATGCCTGTTCTATATTTCACACAACTTATGGCACTGGCCTTTGGTGCGGGGGAAAATGAATTAGGTTTTGAATCTCACTATGTAGACCCAAGGTTAATTCTAAAAGAAAGGGGGCTTTTATAAATGGCAAAAAAACCAAGAATAGGTGTGTTTGTATGTCATTGTGGTCTTAATATTGCAGGGGTTATTGATGTTAAAAAGGTAGCCGAAGAAGCTCGTAAGATTGAAGGTGTTGTATTCTCCACTACTTATGTTTTTATGTGTTCCGAGCCCGGCCAGAAATTGTTTGAGGATGCTATCAAGAAGCATAAACTTAACGGTGCGGTTGTGGCAAACTGCTCGCCATCCCTGCATGAGAGAACCTTCAGAAATGCCGCGGCAAGAGCCGGACTGAATCCGTATAGAGTGGAAATAGCGAATATTCGTGAACAGGTATCCTGGCCGCACGAGCATGAGCCTGAAATTGCAACAAAAAAAGCTATAAGAATAGTGAAGGCCACTGTGGAAAGGGTAAAAAATAACATGACATATATACCTTTTAAGGTTCCTGTTACAAAAGCAGCTCTGATAATAGGTGGTGGTATTGCAGGAATACAGGCTGCTCTCGATATTGCAGATGCGGGCCACAAGGTCTATTTAGTAGAAAAAAGTCCCACCATTGGCGGAAAAATGTTGTTTCTATCGGAAACATTTCCCACTCTGGATTGTCCACAGTGCATCGAAACCCCTAAAATGACAGGTGTCTCGCAGCACCCTAATATTGAATTATTAACATACTCCGAAGTAGTAGCTGTTGAAGGCTATCTTGGTAACTTCAAAGTAAAGATAAAAAGGAAGTCATCACATGTGGATTTCGACAAATGTACGGGATGTGGGGATTGTACAAGAGTGTGTCCAATCAAAGTACCGAATGAGTTTGACAGGGGTTTATCCAAAAGAGGAGCAGCATATATGGCCAATGATCAGGCCGTACCACTTGTGGCTGTTATTGATGAAAACTACTGCGCGGAAATACGTTTTCAGAACAAGGTAAAAGAAGGGAAAGTCAAACCGAGAGAGAAACCCGTATGCAGTAAATGCGTGGATGTGTGCGAAGCTGATGCAATAGACCTATTACACAGCAACGAGGAGATTGTAGAGGTTGATGTAGGTGCCATCATAGCGGCAACTGGTTTTGACCTTTTACCTATGGAGAAACTTCCCGAATATGGCGGCGGTAAAATACCTGATGTTATAGACGCCCTTGCTTTTGAAAGATTGCTCGCAGCATCCGGACCCACAGCGGGTGTTCCCAAAAGACCATCGGATGGGAAAATTCCAAAAACTGTGGTTTTTGTTTCCTGCGCAGGTTCCAGAGACCCGACACATGGTATGGCCTATTGTTCAAGGATATGCTGTATGTATCTTGCAAAACAGGCGATGCTTTACAAACATGCGGTTCCGGATGGTATGGCTTATAACTTTTATATTGACATTCGTTCTAATGGAAAGGGTTACGAGGAATTCGTTCAAAGAGTTAGAGAAGAAAGAGACCTTATCTATTTAAGAGGCAAAGTTTCAAAGATATTTCAGAGAGGAGACAAGGTTGTTGTCTGGGGCGCCGATACTTTAACAGGACAGAAGGTAGAAGTGGAAGCAGACCTTGTTGTGCTTGCAACTGCTATGATACCTTCAGAGGGAATTCGTGAACTTGCGGCAAAATTAAGGATTCCAACGGACCAGTATGGCTGGCTGAATGGCGCGCATCTAAAACTAAGGCCTCTTGAAACAGTCACTGCAGGCGTATTTATAGCAGGAGTGGCGCAATTTCCAAAGGATATAACGGATACTGTTTCTCAGGCATCAGGCGCTGCTGCAAAGGTGCTGACGATGTTCTCTCAGCCCGAATTAGAAAAAGAGCCAATTGTTGCACAGGTTGATACCGAAGTTTGTGCAGGATGCGGCATTTGTAAAGAGCAATGTGCTTACGACGCTATAGATATTGATGCAAAAAAACACGTTTCCGTTGTCAACGAGGCGCTGTGCGAGGGTTGTGGTGCCTGTGCCGCTGTCTGTCCTTCCGGCGCTATGTCACTGAGGAATCTTACGAAAAAGCAAATTATAGAAATGATTGAAATATTAACCCAAAATTATTAGAAATAGGGAGGCTTTTAATGAACAGTCAATTAAGCGAAAAGGAGGAAAAAAAGCCAGGAGGCACAAAGATGGTTCCCGTGTTTATAATGGGTCAGAAATACGAAGTGCCAGAAGGGTTTACTATCCTGAATGCCATAGAATATGCCGGTTATCAACTGAAAAAGGGTGTGGGCTGTAGAGAAGGTTTCTGCGGCGCCTGTGCCACTGTCTACAGACTTCCAGGTGATTACAAGTTAAAAGGCGGACTCGCCTGCCAGACAGTTGTTCAGCCGGGGATGTACATATCCCAGATTCCATTTACCCCTGCTCAAAAGGCAACATATGACATAGAAGAATTAAAACCTGATATTACAACTTTTCAAAAATTATACCCAGAAGCATTCAGGTGCCTCGGGTGCAATGCATGCTCCAAGGTATGCCCTCAGGAACTGGGTGTAATGGATTATATACAGGCTATAATGCGCGGCGACATAAAGATGGCAGCAAATCTATCCTTCGATTGCATTATGTGCGGACTTTGCACTATGAGGTGCCCTGCGGAGATGGCTCAATATAACATTGCAATTCTTGCAAGAAGGCTCTATGGGAGATACCTGAGCCCCAAATCCGAATTTCTTGAAGTAAGACTCAAAGAGATAGAAGATGGAAAATACGAGGAACAATTCAAAGAAATTATGTCGCTTTCCAGAGATGCACTTGAAAAGAGATATGTTGAAAGAGAAATTAATTTCAAGATAACTTAGGAGGTTTTAAGATGAGCGGTTATCCAGAAAGTATGCAGGAATCCTTAAAACTCGTTAAAAAGACAAGGCCAAAAAGAATTGAGCTGGCAAAACAAGGACTCAAGATTTTTAATGCATTAACAATGGAACAGAGAGAAGAAGTTCTCTCTAAATATCACCCTGATTATCAGCCAGATGCAAGAAAAAAAATACGCCTGGGCCCCAACAAGGGAGAAAATCTAACGGCAAGAGTGGTTGATATTCTGGAATCTCATTCAAGGGTTAAACCTTCGGATATAGACCTATCAAAACCCGATTTTGATACAGATGTTCTTGTTATAGGTGGAGGCGGAGGTGGTACAGAAGCTGCTATATGGGCAATGAAGCAGGGTATTAAAAAGATAGTTCTATCAACAAAATTGAGATTGGGTGATGCAAATTCAATGATGTCTCAGGGGGGTATGCAGGCAGCGGTTAATCCGCATGATTCTCCTGTTATTCACTACCTTGACGTCTTGGGTGGAGGTCATTTCGAGAATAAGCCCGAATTAGTTAAAGTATTAACATCAGAAGCGCCAATGATAGCAAAATTCTTATCACATTTAGGAGTTATGTGGGACAGAGAAAAAGACGGTCATTTACAGACCAAGCCCGGAGGCGGCACGTCAAGAAGAAGAATGTTATCTTCAAGAGACTATACCGGTGCAGAAATAATGAGAACTTTGAGAGATGAGGTTAAGAGCCACCCTGATATAATCACGGTTCTTGAATATTCACCTGCCATTGAACTTCTGCTTGATGAAGAAGGCAGAGTGGCAGGAGCTCTGCTAATGCAGAGTGAGACAGGAGAGTACATTGTTGTCAGGGCAAAATCAACGGTTATTACGACAGGAGGTTTTGGAAGACTGCATATTAAAGGATTCCCCACTACCAATCATTACGGAGCCACTGCAGACGGGCTTGTGCTCGCATACAGAGCCGGAGCTAAATTAAGAGATATGGATACCGTCCAATTCCATCCAACCGGAGCTGCATATCCCGAACAGGTGCTTGGATTTCTCATAACGGAAAAGGTAAGAGGGCTGGGTGGCCAACCGGTTAACAAATTCGGAGAATTGTTCGTATTCCCTTTAGAGCCAAGGGATGTGGAAGCTTCAACATTTATAAGAGAATGCGCAAATGGAAGAGGCGTGAAAACACCAACGGGAAGATACGGCGTATGGCTTGATTCTCCGGTAATTGAAGAAGTAACTGGTCCTGGCACAATAGAAAAGCAGTTACCTGCCATGCTCAGACAGTTCCACAGGTTTGGAATTGATATAAGGAAAGAACCTATGCTTGTTTACCCAACACTCCATTATCAAAACGGGGGAATAGAGATAAATGTAAAAACAGAGACCAACATTCCAAACCTTTTTGTTGCCGGTGAAGCTTCAGGCGGTGTGCATGGTAAAAACAGACTCATGGGGAATTCCGTGCTTGATTACAATGTATTTGGCAGGAGAGCTGGTATATATGCAGCTGAGAATGCAAAAAAAGGTAACATAGGGAAAAAGCTTACGCTCAAACACGTTGAGAAATGGGAAAAAGAATTGAAAGAAGCTGGAATAGAAACAAAGAAAATTTCTCCGATTCTCTTCCCTGACTATAGAAACTTCGAGATTATCAAAAAACACAGGAATGAACTTGACCCGTTTGTTGGCTTTGCACTTACAGGATGGCAGGAATGAAAAAACATGCAGTAATATACGGTTTAAATGTAGCCGGAATGAAGGCCGCTATTAATCTCGGCATGGGGGGATACGAAGTCCTGTTCCTGAATCGGGGAGACTATGTTGCTAACAACCCTACTCAATTGCTCTCTTATGACCCCACAAATATTACCAACGGATATCTCATGAAAGGCATTCAGGCGGTCCCTACCGTGGATATCTGGCATGGAGCTGAAATTGAGGATATCAATCCTTCCGAAAACGGTATAAGCCTGAAAATAAAGATAGTACCTCCGGACGTAGAACCATCAAAATGTGTTGAGTGTGGATTATGTGTTCAAAAAGGCATGGAATATGAACCAAGGCCAATTGGGGGTGTATATAGATTTCCTGCGGAAATATCCGATGAAAAAAAGAAAAAAATTCATGATGCATGCCCTTTTGGGGCGGTTAATATAGAAAAAAATGCAAAATACAGGGATGTAGATGCTGATGTTTTCGTCATTGCCTCCGAATATGAGTTTGATAAGCAAAAACTCAAATCTCTCGGTGTAGGGAAGATTAAGAACCTATGGCCAATCACTAAAGTCCACAGATTATTCTTTGGAGTCGGGACACATTCACAGTTTTTAAAGGATGAAGAGGGTAATAAAATAAAAAGCCTTGCTCTTCTGAACGTTGATTCACTCAATTCGGGTTCTTATTTTAACTACGTTTCATTTTTATCGCTTATAAAATTCGCCCTTAAGGTAAAGAGCGTTGCTCCTGAGGTCAAAATTGATATTTACTATAACCTGCCCAACTTTTATGGAAAAGCTCTTTTGAATCATATAAGGGATGCGCAAAAACAGGGTGTAAATATCATAAAATACAAACCAGAAGACCTCACAATAAATGACGGCCCTGCTGTGATGAACAAAAAGTATGATATTGTGAGTGTTTCTTACCCAGAGGTGGCACCCAATTCCAACAAATACATAGCTGAAAAACTCGGACTCGGACTCAAAGACGGATACATAGAAACGCAGCCTGGTACCCTTGAAACAAAAGTAAAAAGAGTGTTCGCTGCAGGTGCTGCCCATGAGTCAAAGAGCAATTCCGATGCTATAAGAGACGGGGATGTCGTTGCACTTGAATCATTTGCCTATTTATCCGAGCCATTACGCATGCCTGAAATGCCGCAGTTGCCCAATTATGACGATACTACACCTGTGTACGGGACTCTACTTTGCAAATGTGCACTTGAATATCAGACTCATGGAAAAGCAGATAAGGTTATAGACTATGCCAGAGAGATATTCGGCAATAATGTGGAGGTATCAGACTTCTTGTGCCTCGATGCAAAAAAGAAAGCGGAGTCTCTTATTAAAAAGGGTGTTAACAGGATTTCTGTGGGCGCCTGTACCATGTCCCTGAGAGGGGGATTGCTTTTGAATATGATTCAAAAAGCAGGTCTCGATTCATCTTATGCAGATATCGTACAACTGAAAGAATGGGGCAATTCGGAAGACGTTCAGAAATCCATGCTTAAACGGTCGAAAGCAGTACTTTCCAACAGAAAACAATCTACTATTCCAGTTGATGATAAAATCGAGAAAAAAGCGATTATAATAGGTGATTCGGTTTCTGCACTTACTGCGGCCCTGTCCATAGCACGGGCAGGACTAAATGCCACTATATTATTAAAAGATAAACTCAGTCCCGTGATTCCCGAACAATCTCTACTTGTTAACAAACTCAATAATATAAATAATGTTAAAATTCTGGAAAAAGCTCGTATTGAGAGCATTGATGGCTATGGTGGCCACTTTATTGTAAATGTTCTGCTGCCCAATAATGAAAAGGTTGAGGAAAGGGCAGGTGTAATTCTATTTGCTCCTGCCAACTATGAAATCCCTGATACCACTTCATTTAAGAACTTTAATCACATAGGTATAATATTCGGAGATAATAAAAAAGGCACATCATCTGCACGCCTTTTCAGTGATGTTGCACTCAGGTTAATAGAATCTCTTATAAAAGATGGGAAGAAGGTCTCACTTGGTGCTGCGATTACGGCTTTCAGGGGTAAAAATGTCAAAACATGGTCGGAATTATTGAAAAATGGGCATCTAAATCTTGTGGTAGCACCAGAACCTCTTGCAGATAGTGTGTTTGACTCTATGGAAAGCGCGCTAAAAAAGGAAGGTGCTGAAGTGGTTGTGGCTCTCAGAAGTGAAGAGACCTCCAATTATAACGATATAGTGAAAATGCTTGACCTGCGCATGAATGATGATGGTACCATTTATTACATAGAAGACCCCTATGACGATGGAAATATAAAGATGGTTTCCGGCCCAATGCTTACAAAAGGTATATTTATATCAGGTCCATTTAGAAAGCCCATGTCTTTTGAAGAGGAGATGCTGGACGGACAATCAGAAGCTATGAAGATGCTTGCGGTTATTGCGCAGCCAGCAATTATGGCTCCAGGCATGCGCATGATTTCATATACAAATTATAGGAAATGCGCCGGATGTGCCCTATGCGTGGAAGCCTGTCATTACGGAGCCCGTTTTATAGACCCCGAAGACAATATTGCAAAGGTTCATGAGGCTCTATGTGAAGGCTGCGCCGCATGTGTTTCAGCCTGTCCTTCAGGAGCAGCTGAGGTAAGAATGCTGGAAGCAAAACAAATGTTACAATCAATTTCAACTTTATTATTACATGAGAAATAAGGAGGTTTAAAGTGAGCGAATTTGAGCCCAAAATAGTGGGATTTTTCTGTAACTGGTGCACGTCCAGTGCTGCTGACCTTGCAGGCACATCAAGATTACAATATCCTGCGAATGTCAGGCCTATAAGAGTGCCATGCAGCGGAACCGTTGACCCTGTGTATCTTTTAAGGGCACTCAGGGAAGGGGCTGATGGCGTGATGATTGGAGGCTGTCATCCTGGAGATTGCCATTACATCACAGGGAATCTAAAAGCAAGAAGAAGAGTCAAGATAATAAAGACTATACTTGAGAGCCTCGGACTTGAATCGGAAAGGGTTTTACTTGCATGGATTAGTGGGTCCGAAGGCCCTAAATTTCAGCGTGTGGTCACTGAATTTACGGAAAAACTCAGGAAAATGGGTCCTTCTGACCTGTCAAAAAAGTGGAAATAGGAGGCTGTTTAAATGGCTAAAGGTATATTGATTAAAAAAGGAGATGAAAACAAAAGTGCAGGATGGTTCCTTGCCGAACTCGTCAGGAAAAACATTGTAAATGGCATAATCGCACAGAAAGAGGTTTATGAAGGTGAGGGTGCGTGGCATTATCTCATGAAAAATCCGGATGATATTGAAAAAAGTAAAGTTTTTATACCTTTTATGGGCTCAAGCGGCGCCACAGTGCTTTCCAAGTTTACAAAGGATAAAGCCACTTCAAAACCTGTTGGTATAGCTCTCAGGCCATGCGAGTTGAGAGGTGTTGTTGAACTTGTAAAATATAAACAGATACAGCTTGACAATATTCTCTTAATTGCCACAGACTGCTTGGGTACTTATTCGAGAACCGACTACATTGACAACCCGGAAGCTCTGCCTTTAAACAGAGACAGATTACGTACTGCCTGCAAAAGATGTGTACATCCCACTGCGGAATTTGGCGATATAATAGTTTCATATCTTACAGCAGATGGTGGAATATGGGCTATTGCGAATTCCAAAAAGGGGGAAGAGGCTATCAATGCTTTAGGATTTCCAATCTCCGATGTCCCTGCTGAAAGAGATAAGACTATTCAAGATATTATAAAGAAAAACAAAGCAGACAGAGAAAAACAATTTTCCGAATTCAAAGAGGCTTATGGTGGTATGGATGGTCAACTCAGGTTTTTCGGCAAGTGTATTAATTGTAAAAACTGCATGGAAAATTGTCCCATATGCTTCTGCAAAGAATGCTTCTTCAAATCACCTTCCGTCACATGGGATTCTGAGGTATATCTTGACATGTTAGATAATAAAGAAGCTGTTCGTATGCCCGAAGACCCATTATTCTTCCAGTGGGGAAGATTGGCTCATATAACCCCTTCATGTATAGGCTGTGGTTTGTGTACAGAAGCATGTCCCGTAAACATTGATGTAGGATTGATATTCTCCTTGGTAGCAGAGAATGTGCAGAGCTCTTTTGATTATGAAGCAGGCAGGTCACTGGAAGAAGAACCCATATTAATGGAGTTCAGAGAAAAAGAGCTTGAAGATCTCGCGGAATAAAGAGCTCAAGACACACAGCGTTTCTGGATATCAATTATGATGAGTGCTTGGTATTTCAGCTCTTTAAAGTGCATTATACCTTAATATGCAAACTATTCAATACATAGCAGAAAATTATGACATTCCGGAAAACATAGCAGCTGTTCTTGTCAAAAAGGGTATTAATAATAAAGCCCTTGCGGATGCGCTGTTTAATCCCGTTATTGCAGAATTGTTACCGGTTGAAACCCTGCCCAATGCCAACAGAGCAATAGAACGTATTCTCTCTGCTGCTGGGAAAGGGAAAAAAATTTTGATATGGGGGCATGAAGATGCGGACGGTGTAACCTCTGTAGCAATAATGTTGAGGGTTTTGCGCTCTCTTGGAGCCGAGTGTGATTATTATATCCCTTCAAAAAGCAGGGAGGGCCACGGCCTGTACAAAAATGCCATTGATAAACTGGCAGACAGAGGAATCAACGTTATCATTACTGTGGACTGCTGCTCATCCAACAAAAATGAAGTGGATTATGCTGCTTCAAAGGGTATTGAAATAATCATCACCGACCATCACGAAATTAAGGGAGATATTGGTAATTTAATAATGGTAAATCCCAAGTTGGGTGGAGACTCTTTTAGATACCTTGCAGGTGTCGGTGTGGCATTTAAAATAGCTTATGGAGTAATCAGACGTAAACAGAACATGGAAATCCTGGAATTTATAAAAAAATTCCCCGAGTTACTCGTTTTTTCCAGTATAGGAACTGTTGCTGACAGGGTACCTCCATTCTCTGAAAATGCCATTTTCATTAATGAGGGGAGTACCATGATTCACAATTCGTCACTCCCATTCATAGATGTTCTGAGAAAGAGATACAACACAGAGCCGACAATGGAGCAATTGGTGGGAGTTGTCTCAAGCGGGATATCTGTTGAAGGCAAGCTTAAAACAGTTGACATGCTGCTTTCAAGAAGTTATATAGAAGCAGAAGAACTTATTACACCGCTTTTCGAACAGGTAATCAGCTGGCAATCCACTACATCTGCACTGTTAAAAAAGGCAAGAGAGAAAATAGGACAGCTCAGGGACTACATTATAGTGGATATGGGAAAAGTAGAGCCGAGATACCTTGGGTATATTGCCAACCAATTAAAGCAGCAGTATAATTTACCTGCAATAGTAATGGGAAGAAGAGAAGACGGCACAGCAACAGCAGAAGTACGGGTACCCTACGGATTTGATTCGCTATTATTGCTTGATTATATATCACAGGACCTTATAACTTATGGCGGGCATAAACTCGCCAGCGGATTTTCTGTTGAAGAATGGGACATCCCTTATCTTATTGAAGAAATTGAAAAGTTTTTCAAAGAACATCATTACTCAAATGAAAAGCCCTTTGCGGACCTTGAAGTGAGTGACCAAAAAAATCTTAAATTTTATAGAACACTTGAGAAACTGGGAAAACTGGGGGTTGAGATGAGAATACTTATAAAGGGTATTAAAGTCAACTATTTCAGAAAGAATCTCAAGGAAAGCTTTACATTTATCAATGACCAGTTAATTGACAAATACCTGCCGGAAAAAATCATCTCCATACTAATTTCCACAACACAAGAAGGCTTAAAAATTCTGAATATTTACGAGTCTTTTTGATTAAAGTTTGAATTTATCAATCCCACAACCCGCTGTATTCTTGGTAATACCGAACACATGAGAGCCCTTTATTTTAAGAAGTATATATACTGTCTCATTTGAAAATTTTATCGTCTTTTTTATAAGACTATCTGGAACAGTATATATAGGTGCACCTCCTGTTCCAACGATAACTTCGCTAAGTGGTCTGTTAAAGCCTCTTGATGTGTCCAGTGCGATAACTCTTCGAGCGTATATGTGTTCATGACTGTTTACAACGAGTTTTACAGGCAAAGCTGTCAGACATGCCCATATGCTATCCCTGTGTGGTTTTGCATAATCCAATGCGTGTCCCTTTTCCGCAACCGGGAAGCAGGGTTCATGAAAGAAAACTATGATGTGCTTAAAATCCCTGGCTTTGTTCTTTAGAAAACTCAATTGAATATTGTCAATGTTTCCACTCATTCTCTTGTACTTCAATTTGCTATAGTTATAATCGCTATTAAGGAAAAACATACCCCAATTATTGAAGCCAAGATAATACACAGTACGTTTATATGGAGGCATTGTATCAATAACAACAGAAGGGCCATTATCAGGCAAAGAAAAGACTTTTTTCCATAGATACTCTGCACTTTTTTTACCATATCCGTCACGATGAGACTTTCTTGTACCCATGAACGGAGCGGTCATATCATGATTACCCGGAACAGGAAGTATCGGAACCGAGGCACTGTAAGGGAAGGTGGCTTTCATCCAAGTATCATACTCAAGCTCTGCTCTACTTATGGACGAGGTATATCCTGATATCAGATCCCCATTTACCACAATCAGATTTACGCTGTCGGCATACAT
>JALTEL010000052.1 GCA_027073945.1 Caldifarciminota bacterium
CAATAAATTTGGCAAAACTTTCCCTTCAACAAATATATCAGAGATATAGGGAAGTGCCTTTATCTGTTTGAGAAATCTGTTGAACTTTGTCTTATTGCACAGGGACACATCAATTGTCAGTTCAAAACTCTCCGGTAGGGGATTCTTGTCGAATAGTCCAAAAAGACTTTTATATTCCGGGTACATAGTTGTAAACTCACGAATAGCACTCTTTTTACCTATGTATCTGACATTTCTCGTGCAAATAGAAGATGCAAAAAAATCATTTAAAAAATCTTTGTAATCCTTGCTTATGGTGTTTTCCGTGTACACACGAACTCTGAGAATATCATCGTTCTTTTTAACAAAATTATTCAGATACAAGTAAAGACCCAGGAGAAAATTAAAAATTATCGAAAGGAAAAATGCGGTTGTAAAAGCAAACCAGAGTGACGAACCAGAGACCCTGTATATTCTTCTTATTTCCCCATATATAAAACGCAAACTCATTCTTTTATTTCCCCATTCTCTATATAAAAAACTCTTGAGTAAAATATCTTGCTTATTATTGACTCCGTGTGTGTTGCAATTATAACAGTTACACCCTGGTCATTCATTTCCTTAAAAATTTCTACGGTCTTTTCTATGTCTTCCGAAGAAAGATTTGAAAACGGCTCATCCGCAATAAGTATTCTCGGAGCACGAACAATTGCCCTTGCTATGGCAACTTTCTGTCTTTCACCCTGTGAAAGTTCTCCTATTAATATATTTTTTTTGTGAAGCAAACCCATTCTCTTCAATACCCTGTAAGCTTTTGAATCTCTGTCCGAATCCTTTGCTATGAAAAGCGGAAGCATAACATTTTCAAATGCACTTCTGTCAAACAATAATTTAAGACCCTGAAAAATAACTCCTATTTGTCTTCGCATTTTCATAACTTTACTTTTACTGTGGGAAGAAGAGGACACACCCAAAACATCAACATTACCCGAGTCGGGTAAAATGCCGAAATACATGAGTTTTAACAGAGTGGATTTACCTGCACCTGTTGGTCCTGAAACAATGACAAAATCACTCCTTTTAATCTCAAAGCTTACATCGGAAAATACAGGATGAAATTCTTCAAAAGATTTTGAAACATCTTTAAAAACTATTTCTCCCATAATACTCCCGGTTTGTTCACAGGTGTTACTGGAGAATTCCCCAGAAGCGCACCTACAACATTTTTTGCAACAAGCTCTGCCATATTGTTTCGCGTTCTGAATGTGGCGCTACCTATATGAGGAAGCAAAACCACATTGTCCATTTTCAAAAGCTCATTGTTAACAAAAGGTTCATCTTCAAATACATCCAGGCCTGCACCCTGTACAACACCCTGTTTTAGAGCCCAGACAAGCGCTTTTTCATCAATAAGCTTTCCCCTCGCAGTATTTATAAGGATGGGCTTTTTTCTGGATATTTTCAGAAGTCTCTCGCCTATAAAATGATACAGTATATCTGTATAGGAAAGATGAACAGATATAAAATCAGATTCTTTGAATATTTGCTCAGGTGTAGCATAAATAGCATTGAGGTCCTTTTCCATATTCTCTTTTCTGTGCCTGGAGAAATAGAGATACTTCAAATTGAAGCCGCGTCCTCTGTAAGCAAAGGCCTGGCCTATTCTTCCCGCCCCTATAATACCAAGCGTGGCATTGTTGATTTCTCTGCCCAATAAAAGCTCCGGCTGCCATCCTCTAAATTGCCCTGCTCTCACGTACCTGTCAGACTCAACTACCCTTCTTGCTACTGCAAAAAGCAGTGCCCAGGCAAGTTCTGCCGTTGCATCCGTGAGCACATGCGGTGTATTGGTAACCCATACACCCTTTTGCTCAGCATAAGCAACATCTATATTATCATAACCAACTGCATAATTAGCGATAATTTTCAGGTTTTTGCCGGCATCAATAACATCTCTGTCTATACTGTCTGAAAGCAAAGATACAAGAGCCTGGCACCCATCCAGCCTGTCCATAATATCTTGCTTTGTTGCTGGATAATCCTTATCCCATATATCCACTTCAAATTTTTCTCTTATTATTGAAAGTCCTGCATCCGGAATTTTTCTCGTAATAAAGACTCTATGTGCCATATTCTCCTGGAATTTTAACTTTTAAAGGAGTTTTTCTGCCGGTTTTTCTGTATTTTTCCAGCATTTTTAAAAAATTTCTAATTCGTTTACTTAATGTCTTTGACTCTTCCGTACCAGGGCATGACTGAATAAACATATTAGCAGCATCCGTATAATAAAGAGCAATTTGTTTCTTACCAACCATATAATCACATATTGCCAATTCATAAAGAGCAAGGGCCACATCATAGGGATCGTCTTTCTGATCTCTAAGTGTTAAGTAGAGAATTACCCTGTGCGTTTTTTCAGCATCTTTCCATCTCCCATCTCTTTTCAAGGCATATGCGAGTGTCCATCTAAATGCACGCGTACCGGGATAATCGCGAACGAGCTCTTCAGCCACATCTATAGATTCCTGCCTTTTTCCATCATACGCCAGCACCCATGAAAGCGCATCCCTCGCTAACACTTTAACATACCTTCCACGTTTTGCCGCAATTTCAATCATGCTTATTCCCTGTTCTTTTGAACCTGCCACAGGTATGAAAATCTTGACAAATTTCAGCATTTTCGGGAGTTCTGCCACTGCGTAGTAATACACTCCAATGGGCAAATATGCATCATACAGTGTAGAATCAAACGCTATTGATTTTTTGAGATATTTTATGGACTCCACACCAACATTTACAGCAGATAGATACTTGTGCTGCCTCCCCAGATGAACAGCAGCATAGAGAAAAGCAGAGCCCTTGAAGAAATATGCAAGCGCAACGGAATCTCTATGATTTGAATGTTTTGATAAGTAGTCGGATTTTTCCTCTGTCTTTCTTATCATTGTGAAGAATTCCTTTTCCCTGCTGTTTGTCGAAAAATCAATCATGTATAAGTCCAGCAAAGCGGCTTTGTAAAGATAAGCAGCGGGATACATTGGGTTTTTGCTTATTGCAAGATTAAACATCGCCTCTGCTTCCGTATACTGCTCCCTGTATCCGAAATCTATGCCGTCCTGCAACAGATTATCGTAGGTTTGTGAGAACAATAAGCCTATAAGTAGAATTAAACTCATTTCTATATTATAAAAGGTTTGGTGCGAATATACAATCAATTGCCCAACTTCATTGAAAACTCATTAATTGTTATATTATTTTCACACTTGATTCCAAAAATATTTTTATATAAACTATCGTTCATATTTTTGCCCTACATGTGTATCCAATTGCTTGATTTACAGGTGATTTGGAAATATGTGCATACATAAATGTACTTTACAATCAGGCATTTGATTGACTAACTGAGTCTATATCATTATAATTATAATACTAACAATATTAACCTAAAAGGAGGGTTAAAAGATATGGCAAAAGAGCTGAATCCGTTCGAGATAGCACAAGAGCAGCTGGACGAAGCAGCAAAAATACTAAACATAGATAAGGCCACACATGAAATGCTGAGATGGCCTATGAGAGAACTGCATGTGAGTATACCCGTAAAAATGGATGACGGCAGTGTAAAGGTCTTCCATGGGTTCCGTATACAGTACAATGACTCAAGGGGACCCACAAAGGGCGGAATAAGATGGCATCCGGAAGAAACAGTTAATACTGTGAGGGCACTTGCTGCCTGGATGACCTGGAAAACTGCTATTGTTGATATACCCTACGGTGGTTCAAAGGGCGGCATAATACTCAATCCAAAAGAGCTGTCAGAAGGTGAAAAAGAAAGACTGGCAAGAGGATACATAAGGGCAATCGGAAGATTTATAGGCCCTGAAAAAGACATACCGGCACCTGACGTATATACCACACCACAGATGATGGCATGGATGATGGACGAATATTCAAAAA
>JALTEL010000053.1 GCA_027073945.1 Caldifarciminota bacterium
AAGCAGGTAGTAAAAAGAAAAAATTATGCAAAGACTTATAAAAATTGAGAAAGAGAGTATAAAAAGCTTTGTAAAATGCTTTGTCATTTTAAAAAGTATAAAACACATTACAGGGAATCTGAAATAAAAAATAGAAGGTACTGGTAAATATAAATTTATAATATTCTTTGAAATGAAAGTTTATATTGACTGTTCGCAGGCTCTGCCGTATTCTATATAAAAATAAGGAGGTATGTATGGAATTTAATGAAGACGTTCAGAACAGCATGGTCTTGAGGCTTACAGCTGCTAAAGGCTGGATAAAACTTTTGGGGATAGTGTACTTTATTTATGGGGTTCTCACCGCAATAGGTCTTATTGGAATACTTTTCATATGGCTCGGACTTGTGCTATTAAAAGTTTCTAAAAACATGGCTCTTGCCGAACGTGGCGATACGAATGCTCTTGTGCCTATTTCCGATGGAATATCCACATATTTTACTGCTTTTGGTATAATAACGCTCATTGGTCTGGTTATAGGGGTAATAGCACTTATAATATATGGTATCATAGGATTTTCCATGTTATCGAATTATATGAGCGGGGCATAAAAGAAACTTATGAAGTTTGTGGTAAAAGGCGGGGCAACCCTGTCCGGTGAAATTTATGTAAGTGGTGCAAAGAACGCAGCCCTGCCCATAATAGCATCAAGTCTGCTTTTTGACACACCTGTTACGATCAAAAATGTTCCAATGCTCATTGATGTAAAAACAATGACAAAGTTGTTAGAAGAAATAGGTTCTACAATAACATGGAAAAAAGGCGGCCTTTTGCTTATAAAGCCCGGCATTAAGAGCCACACGGCACCTTATGAGATTGTTGAGAAAATGCGTGCATCCATATATGTTCTGGGGCCTATTCTTGCTAAGACTGGTTTTGCAAGGGTTTCTTACCCCGGAGGTTGTGATTTCGGGCCAAGGCCGATAAATCTGCACATAGATGGCCTGAAAAAAATGGGAGCAAAAGTGACAACAGAGCATGGGTATATAGTAGCAAGAGGAGAGCATTTACATGGGATGGAATACGTTTTTCAAAAAAAGACTGTGGGCGGCACAATTCATCTCATGATGACAGCAAGCCTGATAAACGATAGGACTATTCTGAAAAACGTAGCACTTGAGCCTGAAGTGATTCAGGTGGCGGATTTTTTAAAAAGAGCAGGAGCAGATATACAGGGCATAGGCACGGATAGCCTGGTTATCGTTGGAAAAGACAAACTAAAGCCTGAAGAAGTGACTATTATATCGGATAGAATAGAAGCGGGCACCTTTATTGTCACGGGTTGTCTGGCAGGGGACAGGGTAATTGTAAGAAATGCTGAAAACTCTTATTTGTCTGCTGTCATCAACAAAGCAAGGGAGTCAGGCTGCAATATTGATGTACAAAATAACAGCATCGTTGTTGGAAAAGGGAAAAATGGTATAAAACCTTTAAATATAGAGACAGCCCCATACCCTGGTTTTCCTACGGATATGCAGGCTCAATTTATGTCTCTGCTGTCCGTGGCTTGTGGAACCAGCATAGTAAGCGAGACAATATATCCCTCAAGGTTCAGACATGCGTATGAATTAAACAGACTGGGCGCCAATATAGAGGTAAGAGACGGGGAAGCTCTTATAAGAGGTGTTAACAAACTACAGGGGGCAGAAATAACAGCAACAGATTTGAGAGCATCAGCCTCTCTTGTTATCGCAGGTTTAATTGCCGAAGGAGAAACGGTGATAAATGACATAAGTCATCTTGACAGAGGTTATGAGCATTTTGAGGAGAAATTGAATAGCATAGGTGCAAATATTCAGAGGGTTTGATATGAGCGAAAGAAGCCATGTTGTTGTCAGGGGTTTTGAAGCCAGATATTATGATGAACTTTTGAACATACTAAGTATGGGGGCTTACCCTGTTTTTATAGAGAAGGTTGTGAACTCCACCCTAATTGAAGAGGGAGAAAAGGTCGTGGAGCTTGGTGTGGGAAATGGCAGAAATGCTATATTAATGCTTAAGAAGGCCAGCGGTAATGCTGAAATAGTGGGGTTTGATATCTCGGAGGATATGATAAAAAAGGCAGTTTTAAAAACAGCTCCGTACTTTCCTCAAATCAAGATAGTGAAGCAGGATATACTGAAACCCATATCGGGTTTTGATGCTTATTTTGACCATGCTTTTATTTCTTTTGTCTTTCATGGCCTTGAAAACAGCGAAAAAGATACTCTACTGCAGAATCTCAGGAAAATTTTGAAAAGGCATGGTTATTTCTACATACTTGATTATAATCAGAGAGACATCAAAGATGTACCGTTTTATTTCAAATTTTTTATAAAAAATATGGAATGTCCGCTTGCTCAGGAGTATCTGTCATATCCCCTGAATGAGAAGCTCTTTAACATAGGGTTTCATGTGGTAAAAGAACAGTTTTATCTTAAAAACACAATAAAATTCTCAACCTTCAGATACGAATGAAGAAGTTTTTTAACATTACCATACTATTTTTTATCCTTATTTCATGCAATCCGTACAGGGCAAATTTTTTTGACACACTGGCAAAATATCCCGTTGTGTCCGGATATGTCCGTTCTTATGCAACAGGTCTGCCTTATAAAGGGATACTGGTACAAAACGATCTGGGCATGGAAGTGTCAACCGATAAATTTGGATTTTTCAAAATTAGAGTACCTATCGGGAAAACAGAAGTGTCTTTCGGAGGGGTATTTTTTTCTGATACTGTTTTAAACGTTGTGACTACGGACAGTGATACATTAACATTGGTCGTTTTCCTGGATGCATTGCCGGTTATAGATACTGTTTTTGCCAGAACAGAACATATAACAAGCAATTTTCTCGGAGAGAAAAGGTATTTAAATCTCAGTTATACAGTTTCGGATCAGGATGGGCAGAGCGATATTGATAGCACAGTATTTTGTGTGGATACCCTGACCTTCATGAAAGCCGATTTAACCCCATTTTATCTTTCTGAGGATACACTGCCTTACGGAGATATACATTGCCTGCAGGGCAAAGATATGTATTTATACGTCTTTGATAAAGAGGGGGAATTTTTTAAAAAAGGCCCGTTCTTCATTGTCAGAGTTATGGACATAACTCCCGGTATTGTTAGTCCTATTGGAGGGGACACAACATCAGCACGACCGACTTTTGTATGGAAGAATCTTGATGTGCCGTACAGTGTTTCGTATTATCTGGAGATATACACTGCGCAGCAGGGAACGCCTTCTTTTAAGATTTACACATCACCGACTGTAACGGATACATCTTTTCAAATGCCTTTTGATATTGGCTCGGGGTATTATTACTTTGTTGTGTATGCAGAGGATAGCTATGGAGATGATACAAGGTCAAAAGAAGCACTTTTTTATGTGAGGTAAAATGAAGGGGAAAATTGAATCTATAGTTAAAGAGCTCTTTGAGTTAAAAACAACGGATAGATTTCTTGAGAAAATGATATATGTACTTGCCAGAGAGATGAAAGCAGAGCATGGATATGTGTTTCTCAAAACGGGTGATGCGGAGTATACAAGCGTCTTCGGTTGGAAGGAAAAAGAGGCAAAAGTGTATTCTAAAAGCGTACTTGAGCGGGTCATTAGTGAAAAAAAACCCGTCTTGATACATGATGCGGGCAAAGAGCTTGACCTTTCTGAGAGCACAGTAGTATATGGTTTCAAATCCATAATAGCTTTACCCATTTTTATAGATGAGCAGAGCATGGCTGTGCTTTACTTTGATTCCACCATAAATAAAGGTCTCTTTACAGAAGAAGATCTGCATATCATCGAAAGCCTCCTGCCCATCTTAAAACTTGCCATTACAAATTCTATATCTTATCATTCTCTGCTCAGAGAAGAAGCTTCTTTGAGATTGAAATTAAAAGGACTTTCTGTGGATTTTGTCACGGAAAACCCGTCTCTTATCTCAGTGCTTGAGTATGTAAAAAAAATATCCGCATTCTCTCTGCCCGTTTTGATAACAGGAGAAAGCGGCACTGGAAAAGAGCTCATTGCAACACTTATTCATCTTTACTCTGGGAGAAGAGGACCGTTTATTCCAGTGAATTGTGGTGCCATTCCAGCCGAACTCTTAGAGTCGGAAATGTTTGGTTATGTCAAAGGGGCTTTTACCGGGGCAACAAGGGATAAGAAAGGTCTTATAGATGCAGCTTCTGGAGGTACGCTTTTTCTTGATGAAATAACCGAGATGCCCGTGAAACTGCAAGTTAAACTCCTGAGATTTCTCGATTCAGGTACTGTGAGAAAAATAGGCGAAACCGAGGGAAAAATTTTTGACGTAAGAGTTGTCACCGCATCAAACAGAGATGTAGAGATTTCCATAAAAGAAGGCGGGTTTAGAGAAGATTTGTTTTATAGATTAAATGTGCTGCGGATAAATCTGCCTCCCTTAAGAGAACGCTATGAGGATATTGCACTTCTGGCGCATTATTTTGCGCGTAAATACTTTCCGGACAGGACAATAGAATTTTCAGAATCTGCCGTTAAAAAACTCAGGTCTTATAACTGGCCGGGAAACATAAGGGAATTTGAGAGTGTGATAACGCGTTCAATACTGAATTCACAGGGTACAGGAAACTTGAAGGATAGTGATATTGTATTGCCCTCCGCCAGTGCAATGAGAAAAATCAAAGAAGAGTTTATCCCTTTATACGATTTTGAAAAAAACTATATAAGAAAAGTACTTGAGTATACAGGTGGCAATAAAAAAGAAGCAGCGCACATCTTAGGTATATCAGAGCGTGGATTGAGATATAAACTGGCAAGATGGCAAATTGATGAAAGTAGTAAATGAAAGATACGAAATTATTGCCCGCATAAAAGACAGTCCACCATCTTACATATTTAAGGCCAGAGATATAAAGCAAAACAAAGCTGTTATTTTAAAAGAGCTTAGGCTTAGCGAAGTAAAAGGGGATGAAAAGCAGAGATTCCTGAGGGAGATAGACGTATTAAAAGAGTTAAATCATCCGAATTGTGTTAAGATACTCGATGACTTTGAACTTGAGAGTGGAGTATATATAGTTTTGCAACATCTTCCATTTCCTTCTTTAAGAGATTATATCAAAAAAAAGGAAACAATAGGCTGCTATAAAATTCAGGCCATACTGAGGCAAATACTTCAGATTCTATCCTATCTGCATGGACTTTCCATAATGCACAGGGACCTCAAGCCGGAGAATATATTATATGACGAAAAGACAAATAAAATATACTTAGTTGATTTTGGTTTTTCTGTATCAGAAAGTATACCTGATGTCACGATTGGAAAGGCTCTCATAGGTACACCGATTTATACCCCTCCTGAAATACTAAAGGGCATGCAATACAGAGAAAAGTCTGATGTTTATGAAGCAGGAGTGGTGATATATGAGATGACATGTGGAAGGCCTCCCTTTGTTGCGGACAATGTTGCCGCATTGTTCAGTAAAATTCTGAAAGGTTCGCCGGATATGTCCGTTTTCCCCTGTGAGGCGATAGGGGCAGTTGTTTCAAAAATGCTTGAGCTGGACCCGGAAAAAAGGCCCGATGCGACACAAGCCCTGCAAATGCTTTATAATACTGTTAGTCCGCAGAAGAGATATCTGTCGCTTAGAATAATGTTGATAATGCTTGTTTTGGTATTTTTATTTATACCTTTATCCAGGTTTTCGAATCTAAGTTACAGAAGGTTTTATAATGTAGTGAGAAGGCATACAGAACCAGCTCTCAGGCATAAAGTAAAAGAAAAAAAATCCGTTTTATTAAAATCTGTTAAGCATAAAGTACCTTTTTACAACAAAAAAACGGAGAAGGTAGGTGTACTGAGAATAGTTGTGGCTCCCTGGGCTAATGTATATGTGGATAGTGTAAGTAAAGGCAAAATAAGAACAGCGGACTTCACTGTGAAAAACGGGAAGCATATTATAAGAATGGAAATGCCTGAGATGCCATCTATTATAGATACAATCAATGTGGCACGGGATACCGAGGTAAGTTATAATATGTACAGTGATCTTGCTGAGGCAGAATTTATATCCAGCCCATGGGCAAAGGTTTTCATCAATGGAAAGTTTCAATGCACAACCCCATGCGGCAAAGTTTTCTTAAGAAGCGGCAAAATTTACCGCTTTACACTGTATAATCCTGTGTTCGGAAAGCAGAATTATACCTTGAATACTGGAAAAAGTAAGAAAATAACCATTTCTTTTCAACTTGGCAAGAAAATAGCTAAAATATATAAAGGAGAATAAAATGAATGGAGTAATATTGAGTCTTATCGCTGCCCTTAGTATGCCCGAGCCAAGGGCTGCAGGTTGTGCATTTTATAATAATGGCAAAATTTTCCTCATTGCGGGTGTTGGACAGGGAGACACGCTTGTTAAAAGGGTGGATGTGCTTGATGTTATATCTGGTGCCTGGTCAAATGCCTCAAATATTCCTGTGCCTGTGAAATTCCCTTCCTGTGAAAAAGCTGGTGGCAAATTTTTTATAGTTGGTGGTAAAGCCAGCAGTGGTGTGTCAAAAGTTCTACAATCGTATTCTCCGGACTCTGATGTATGGCATGTGGATACAATGCCATATACCTTTGCTGAGGGAGGTGCGTATATAAAGGATACTACTCTTTATATTTTGGGTGGTTTTATAGATGATACCGCAAATATAAGCAGTCTTATAATGGGCATAAATATGCGAAATATGACGGGTTTTGAAGCAGGCAATCTGGATCTACCGAGGACGGATTTCGCAGGTGTGCACTTTGGAGGGCTTTATTATATTTTTGGAGGGCTGTATTATGGGAGTCTGCAGTCCTGTCTTGTGTTTAATGGTTCTTCTGTCTCTCCAGTGCCGTATATGCCAATTCCAGAGGCCGGGAATAGGGGGCTTGGTCTTGTGATAAATAATCATCCTATTGTCTATATTATGGGCGGGACAAATGAGATGAAAAGGAGCACAAGCGCAATGGGATTTAACGTGTACATTTACTATCCTGAACAGGCTGTGTGGGATTCCCAAAATATTGCAATAGACAGAAAGGATGTGCAGGCGGTGTATGATTCTCTCAGCATGGATATAAAGGTTTTCGGGGGTATTAAGGACAATGGGGATGTAGCTGACGATTATAGCTCTTTTGTACCTCAAGACCCACTTATGATAAAAGAAAAAAATGCAAATTCTACTGCAGGAATTTCAGTTGTAAGGAAGGGTAGTATTTTATTTGTAAATGCTGAATTTAGTTGCAGTGTATATCTCTATGATATACAGGGCAGAGTTTTGTTTGAAAAGAAATTGAGCAAAGGTAAACACAAATTAAATTTGAGTGGAGTGTTCGGGGCAGATGGCGTATACTTCTACCGTGTTGGTGGAAGGTACGGTAAATGGCTTTACTTTTTGCATTAATTAGCAGCATACTACCTGTGCGTAAAGAACTCGAAGGTTACTTTTTACAGGGGAAATTTATATCCATAATAGTGACAACGGATAGTTTACTTAAAGAGCATCCAGAGATGGATACAACAGCCTTTGTGCATTTATACAGAGCTTATGCTTTTTCTGCAATGAAAGACAGTATAAGTGTGGATAAAGAACTCGGAAAAGCAATAAGACAACAGCCCTTCCTTCAACTTGACCCTTCTTTTACTTCGCCATTTCTGTATGAGCGATTTCAAAAAATGCGACAAAGCTTGAAAATTCCGGTGTGCATTAAGGAACAGTTTTACAGGGAACAATTAAAATATTCCAGACTTAATATACTTTTGCCCGGTATTTATCAAATTAAAAACAATAATAAACTGAGTGGCATAGGTCTTTTGAGTGCCTATGGCCTGTCTCTCGGTCTATTCACATATTCTATGTTGAAATACAACAGATACTACCACAGATATTTAATGGTTTCCGATGAGAATGAAGTTGAGTACAATTACAAAAAATCGCGTATTTATTATAATCTAAGTATTGGTTCTGCTGTGAGTGCTGTTGGTGTGCTTTTTCTTGCCAATCTGTTTTGACAGTTCGGTTACATGAGTTTATAATAAAGACCTGATGAAAGTGATTAGAGCAATTGTCAGAGGGCGTGTTCAAGGTGTTGGTTATAGATATTTCATATCAAAAAAGGCGAGGTTGCTTGGAATGTCAGGATATGTGAGAAATTTACCGGATGGTAATGTTGAGGTGGTCTTTAATTCTAAAGGTGGCAATGCTGAAGAGGAATTTAAAAAATATATGGCAAAGGGGCCAATTCTTGCGAGGATTGACGATATTCTTTTTGAAGATGTAAAAATGGTGGAGCAATTTGAAGATTTTGAGATTAGATATTAGCCCCCGTAGCTCAATAGGATAGAGCGGCGGTTTCCTAAACCGCAGGCAGCAGGTTCGAATCCTGTCGGGGGCATTTTTTATGAATAGTTTCTTTTTTGGTAATAGTCATAAGTATGTTGTCGGGATTGATGAGAACGGCTACGGGCCATTTATAGGGCCTCTCATTGTAACAGGTATCGGCTTTGATATGCCTTATGATTCCATATATTCCGCTGACGTTGATTTTCTGAGGGCCAGAGAGTTTATAAAAGATTCAAAGAGAATTTTTACAAGAACGGAATCCTCTTATAAAAAGGGTGAAGGAATAGCACTTTCTCTGCTCAGATTGTCAGGATTCACGGGAAATAGCTTTTTTGAACTTATCAAATATCTTTTTGACAGAGATAGTGAGATTACGGCAGATTTTGCATTGCCGGCTTTTGGTGGCCAATCAAATAATAACAGGCTTGTTGAGATGTTTAAAAACAGAGACATATATGTTAAAACTATAAAATCGTCTCTATTTGATGCTGTCAGGTTTAACAAGCAAGCGTTAAAACTTCCTACAAAAGCCTTTATAGATTTTTTGGGGTTTGCAGATGTAATAAGAGGATTAAAAGCTGATATATTTTTATGCGGTAAAATAGGAGGAACATCCCACTATCAGCGCTTTTTCAAATATTTTGGTATAGAGGCTACAGTGCTGGGCGAAAAGCGTGAGGTTTCTGAATATAATGTTCAAAACAGCCATGTTATTTTCCTCTTAAACGGTGATGAGCGATTTGTCCCGCTTATGGCAGCCAGTATTGTGGGGAAATACATAAGAGAGCTTTATATGAAGAGCATATCTATGTACTTTGGTTATGCAGGGGTTATACCATATGCTTCCGGTTACTACCACGACAAGAAGAGCTATGAACTTCTCAATAGTATAAAAGAAAGCAATATGGAAAATTTATTTGTAAGGGTAAAATAAAGAGCAGGCGTTTTACAATTACAGGGGATAATCCTCCCACCGCAATATAACCCATTTGTTATCAAAGGGATGCAGCAAAAAGAGCACTTTTCCCTCAGCCACTTCGGATACTGTCTGGCTGCTTGATATTTCAAGATAGTAATTGGAAAAGTAAAAGAAATCCTGTCTGTTGGATGAGTAAAAGTAGCTTGCGTTGTAAAATTCAAGGTAGATTGAATTTACCGATGAAAAAAGTGCATCAGTGGAGTTTTTCTCTTCTTCATATCCCCAGACAAGAGAATCCATACCATAATTCAGCTCCAGCAGCCTTTTTACAGTGGTGTCCTGAGCATTGAAATAGAATCTGAAAGAATCTCTGTCAAGACAGGAGAGATAAAGTGTCAAATCCTTAAGCATATATGCCTTTCTGAGGTTATTTATCGTTGATAAAGGGGTGTCGGTGTCAGGAGATGGTGATGTAAGACCCCTGTGGGGATTAAATGGATTATAGATTCTGGAGCAGGATAATGTGAAAATTAAGAATATAGCAGCAAAAATCCTAAGCTTCATCAACAGGAAACACAGAAACAAAAATTCTGTTTTTTCTGTGCTCAAATTTCACGTGTCCGTCTTTAATGGCATACAGAGTATAATCAGTTCCACTTTTTACATTAAACCCGGGGTGGAAGTGAGTTCCTCTCTGTCTAACTATAATATTGCCAGCTTTTACGAATTCTCCTCCAAATTTTTTAACTCCAAGTCTTTGTGAATTTGAATCTCTTCCGTTTCTGCTTGACCCCATACCTTTTTTATGAGCCATAATACCTCCTCGTTAAGGTCTTTAATATATATTATAAATGACGTTCAGACAAGTAATAGCCTGTTTTATGCATTAATAACAAGAAACAGGGGCATAAAATGCCCCTGCCTCTGTCTGATTTTTATTGTTTTGCTTACTTAACCAGCCACCTGAGTCCGCCTATGGGCTGATATGTGACCTGAACTGTCCATTCTGTACCAGCAACGCCGGACACAAGAAGTTTGGCAAAATGGTCTTCGGTATCCTTTGTGCCGTTGTGGTCTCTGAGTAAAGCAAATGTGCCGCCATTTACCACATCATCGTAACTGGTGTATCCAGTAGAAGGCGCAATATCCATTTTATTATAGTCCCATGAGCTATTATAGGCAACGGCATTGCTGTAACCTATGCTATTGTCAACTGCCTGTATGCCTGCTATGGTGTTGTCATTGTCTGCAACAAAATCTATATCATGATGGTCTCCGTTTACATAGGATATTGTAACGGCGTTTCCGCTGTTGTCAAATCCGAGTCCGCTTGGATGACCTGGGTCTGTGTCTGCCCTTGTATACCATTTTACATTTTGAGTTTCCTTTGCGCCGCAGTCGAATTTGTAAGGGTTAGATTCTCCGTTATCATTGTACGCTGTTATTTCAACTTCGTTTGTAGGGGCTGTAACAGTATATGATGTAGCCGTTATTGTGTCTGCTTTGCCATTGTATTTTACAATATATCCGTCTGCATCGGTAACTGCATCCCATTCAAACTTTACGCCTCCCTGGTCGCTCGTTATGCTTGTTGTCACACTGGGCGGTACGAGTCCGCTGGGGTTCGGCTCCGGACATCCTGTCATCATCACCATTGCGCCTGCCAGGACTGTGGCGAATATTATACTGTACTTTTTCATTTTTCCCTCCTTATCTTATTTTTTTGTTTACTTTTTTCTTGTTGTAAGTGCTGTGATGCGTTTGTCCGCCACTTGAACCTGAGCTCTGTTTGCTGCTTTCAAGCTTTGTTTCAAGCACTGTGACTCTTTGTTCAAGGTCGTCCATCTTTTCTTCCATTTTATCCATTCTGGATTGCATATCTGACATGCTCTGGTTCATGCCATCTATTTTACCCTCAATTTTGTCTATTTTCCCCAGCTTCTCCTCTATTCTCTGTCCAATACCACCGGCTTTTGGTATTTGACAGCCTGCAAATAGCAGGAGAGCCGCACCGATTACAACTCCTTTTTCTATTTTCATACGCGACCTCCTTTGGTATATCTATTATTATTCATATTTTGCGTACAATCAAGTAAATATGAGTAAATAAAAGGAACAGGCATATCATACACTTAAATTTTTGCTGCTGTTTTAAAATGCATTTTTGCAACTTTGGCCAGCGCGTCTTTTGAGTATTTTTTAACAAACTCTTTAGCGGCCGCCTCTGACTTTTGCCCTGAACCTGTCGGGAATGTCATGCCGTATTTCAGGGATAATTCCTTCATTTTCAGAAGGAAAGTCGCTCTCGCTATAATGGATGCCAGCGCACATGACAGGTGCTTTTCTCCCTTTTCCACTATGAGCTTTGGTATTAGCACTCCATTTTCGAACATAGCCCTGTTAATTAAAGATGAACTGGCAAATTTATCTATAATGATTCTGTTTACATGTGTTTTTTTTGCTATGTTTTCAATGACTCTTGCATGCGCCCAGGCCAGTATCCTGTTCAGATTCTTCATTGTATCAAACAAAGCATTGTACTTATAAGGCATAATGACAACCGTATCATAAATAAGGTGTTTTTTTTGAATGCCTTTGAATAACTGTAAAATTTTTTCGTCTCTTATTTTCTTGCTGTCTCTTATCCCTTGAAGTAAGATATATTTGAAGTTCTCCTCCGTTATGACTGCACCAGAAATAACTAAAGGACCGAAGAAATCCCCTTTTCCGGATTCGTCAGTTCCTGCCTCGGGAAGCTGTAGTTCTTCCCTTTTCAGTGATACAAGCACACCTATAGTGCTGTCCGTGACATATTCATTGGCCGAAACAGTCCCTGTATTGTACACGGTGATTTTTTCCTGGCCTTTTTCAAAGATTGAACGCTTTTCCGCATTTTTCTCCGTAAAACCTGTTTTGGTAAGTGCGGCTCGCAGTTTTCTGCGAGCCGCTGTAGGGAAAGATAGAATAAAAGGAGAGTGTGAGAGAGAATTCAACGTTTTTGAAACTCCTTTGTGTTTTGATTTCTTCTCATTATTTATGCATTTTTCGCAGTACCTTCAGCACATGTTAATGTTGCGGAATAAAACAAATGTTAATTGTTTATACATATCTCCTTCCCTCAATCATCACCATCTCTGCATGCGAAAATATATCGAACGGATGCCTGTCAAAAATTACAATGTCCGCATCTTTTCCCGG
>JALTEL010000054.1 GCA_027073945.1 Caldifarciminota bacterium
TCTTCATACTCTTTCTTAAAATGTTCTTTTAATTTATCGGATATTGCCTCTTCAACATCAAAAACATACCCGCAATTCGGGCATTTGATTTTATCCATTTTACCTCCCTGCTTTACTCTTTGAAAATAATATTATAGCATAAGCAGCGTTTATATTTCATTTTTGGATGCTTTTATTAATGCTTGAAGGTCTAAAAAATGTTTTTCTTTATAGTTAATTTTACATTCTTCGCCGCAGAGTTTAATGCGTAGAATTGGTTTGCTACTTCCACCTTCCGATTCTGTTTTAAAATTTTCAATTTGTCCTATGATGTCTTCTACTTCTTCAACAGCCCCATGTTGCCATTTGGCAAAGTGATCCGCACAAAGACAAATGGCATTGGCTGGTGTATCGACAAATCGTCCATGTTTCTTAGGAACAATATAATTTGCGATAAAAAAAGGCTTCCCGTCTCTCTCAGGAAAGGTCTTACCGCAAATCTGACACTTCCCATCATAAAATTGGAATAAATACTCCCGCACCTGTTCATTTGGTCCTTCAAGTATTGTACGTATCGTTTCCTTGCGCCTTTCTTCCGGCTTTGGTTCATTGTGTATACTATCTTTTTGTGCCTCAGAACTTTTATCACGCCGACGACCGGGGTTTCTTACTTTGCCATTATCTGTAATCTGCTCTTGAAGCTCTGATTCTCCTGGTCTGTTAAAAGACTTTTGCAGTTCGTCTTTGTAACAGATTTTGTCTGTGTCTGTGTCTGTTTCCGTTTCCGTGCTCTCCTTATCTGATGCTACGGGTCGGATTTTTTTTCTAAACTCTTCGAGCAACTCAGGATGATTCTCAAGTTCTTTGGCAATATTAATTGTATCTTGCGATATACCGGCTTCTTCCGCAAGTTTGGCGACAACATCTTTTTTCATCCCTAACTGATTCGCAAGTTCTTCATTATGATCAAATAATTTAGGTAGATCGTCGAGCATGATTTCCGAGGGCTTATGAAAGTTGCCTTGCTTATCTGGCAGCCACTGACAGTCTCTCAATAAGAGACCAAAGTTTTGTGAAATCTGTTCTTTCTTTTCACTATTTTCATATGTTTGGCGTGATGATGATTCCACTATTCCGCGGATACAATCCGAATTGGGTATCGCAATCTGGTTCCATATAAACATGCTTTTCTCTATTGTTGGATGCGTGAGCGCAAACTCCAAACCATCAACTTTTATGTCCGGGTCGAATCCATTAAGACCACGTTTGTGCCATCCGTGGGAGGCTCGAATGACGACGTGCCCCTTATCATTTTTACTTTTGCGTTCAACCCTCGGTTGGTCATTAACCGATAGTTTTTTAAATAATGGCTTCAAATCTTCAGGATAGCTGGCGTCAACAAACCAAATATCTGAATTGTCGTCAAAATACATGTGCAAGTCATCGGAATTTAAATATACATCTTTGGGTATTCTGTAATTTGTGCTGTGACCATTAATTGCACGAATGAGTTTGATTGATGGTAATACCATGTTAAGAAGAACAGGAATTAGTTTATCCGTTTCTGTTTGCTTCTCAAAGTATTCTAAAAAGTCATCTAAACCTAATTTGGACAATAGAATCTTTAACTTGCCGATAGAATTTTGAGATTTGGTATGTAATGGAGTATTCAATACTTTACTAATTTTTCTCAAATCTTCGATATTTTCTTGAAAATCTCCGTGAAATAACCCCTCTGAATATTTCGGTAATACAAATTCAATAACCTCAGCGAATAAATCGGGCTCAAAGAGTCCGAGACTTCTTAAAAAATCTGCTGCACCTTTGTCCTTAAAAATATTTTTTTTAATTATAGGGAAATTTGTTTGGGAAGAAGATGGCAAGTAGGCACTCGGGCGGCCATCGTACTGAAAAGGGATTACATGAGAATTGTCTTCAAGTCGCAAAATTTTTTTCTTACGCAATGCCGAATCAGATTTCTTCCACAATTTTGATCTATCATTCCCAAGAAAATTGTAAAATTGAATTATCCAAGTATCAGTTTGTGCTTGTAAAAATTCATCAGTAAGTAATTCTATAAATGTTTCGGGCCTTATCTCCTCCACATCAAGTTCGATCATTAAATAAGAGCGTAGTTCGGGGGTCCGATCTTGCGTTATTTCTCCTGACAACCACTTGATGTAATCATCGGACTGAAGCAATTTCCTTAATTTATCATGCGTGAGCAGCTTCCTTAGCTCAGCACCGCGAGCCAGCTTTGCATTTCGTGCAGAGACAAAGGTTCCATCATCCGCTGGAAGTAGTTCATGGTCCTGGAGGGCTCTGCGGACCGCCTCGACAATTGGATAAAACATACTGCTTTCATCAAGCTCATTCATTCTTTTTGCGAGTGCTTCAAGTAGTTGGACTGTTAACAGATTTTTCTCTTTCAATAGTGGCAGCTTATTGGCAAGCAAATTGGCGAGGCATTTCATCAACCATCGATTCCATGACACATCCTGAATATCTTCGCGGGAGCTTGGCAAGATGAAATCGGCATTGACTAAAAATGGGAATCCTGTATCAGAACGGACAGGCAGGTACGCAAAAATTTTGCCCATACTATCTTTGTTGTTATCTGCCGGGAAGGCAACGGTGACATCTCGCTTGTTTATACCTATCCTTTTTTCATGCCTTACATCTGGCGGCCTATCAACTGATTGGTTAAACAGTAAAAATTCTCTTACATCAGAATATGACTTCCCCTGTTTTATTCCCTCGATTAGAAGATGTATACGAGGTGACTTTTTATCATCCTTTAAAATTGTCAGATCATCCCCGCTATCTGTTCTAATCTGAATTTCCTTGAGCTTTGATAAAAAGAGTATCGTTTCCGGCTCTATATCTTGGAGCATTCCTTCGATTCTCTCATATCCAAAATCCGGCTTGTTAAGTGGCAAAATGATCGTAGTTTGCTTTGGATCAATACCATGCGGAATGTCTTTTATCCATCGAGGCACTATATATCCCAAGCTTGTCTTTTCATCTTTCTCAGGGAAACAAAACTGATAACCGTTAGAAAAAATATGCGGTATTGTCGTGATCCGAAAAACTGATTTGAATCCTATCCCCTTTTCACCGATGTAACCCTGAAGTTTATTCTTGGTCGTTTTACCTATTGCACAGATAGCATCTACGTTATCGGTAGAAAATCCAATCTCGTTGTTTTGAACTATCAATGCACCAAGGGAATTGGGAGTATTGGTTGGATCAGCTTTTACTAATCGGAATGAAATGGATGGTTCGGTTCCCTTATAATACTCATTATCTTCAGCGTTTTGAATTAGTTCAAAAATGAAATGGGTATCCTTGGAGTATAAACTTTCGGAAAGGCGTGCGATAGAATTGATCAAATCATCAATTAAAGGATTTTCCTTGCTTAACTGGCCTTTTTCATCAAGCCAAAATTTTTCCTTACGTATTTTCTCAATATGTTCTTTTTCTTTACTCATTTCCATTTTCTCCCTCAATTTTTAGAACCCCATATGCCACCGGCTGAGTGGTAATATCTGCCATTTGCGTTGCATTATTCAGTTCTTCAGCCCTGTGTTTATAGTCTATTTCGGCTGCATTGATTTGGGATTGTTTCATTCTTTCAATTTTATCGTTTGTTGCCTGCCTTAGCTGTTCTTGCAAGAGTGCAATGCGCGCCTTATGGCTGATAGCCAAACTCTCAAGCATATACTTGGCTCTTTCTTTTGTCTGCTGTACATATTCTTCTTTGGCTTTTAACCATAAATCATAATGGCAGGCATCTATCTCTTTCCGGATTGTTTGAGAAAAAACGTCTTTTATATTTCCCGAATCTTCTTCTGCTTTTTCAAGAAGCTCATCCAACTTTGAAGTTACAATCTCAGATGTTGAAACAGAGCACATTTTTATGTCTTTTTTAATGCCGTAAAATTGCCATTGAT
>JALTEL010000055.1 GCA_027073945.1 Caldifarciminota bacterium
ATACTCTCCTTGCCATAAGTCTTTGCTTAACAATATTGTCATCTACATACAGGTAAACTACATGTGTGAGCGACCTGTTGATTTTCTTAAGCATATGTTCCAGGGACTCGGCCTGATAAACATTTCTGGGAAAACCGTCCAGAATAAACTCATCTGTACGAGCAATTTCAGATTCCACTATTTTCAATATCAGTTCATCCGGCACTAATAGACCTTTATCCATATAAGTCTTTGCCTTCTGGCCGTAATCCGTGTTCTCAAGAACTGCTTTTCTCAGTATATCGCCTGTTGAAATTTTTTTTATATTACATTTTTTTTCAATTCTGTCAGCCTGTGTCCCTTTGCCAGAGCCTGGAGGCCCTATGAATACAGAGCGAATCAACCTCTCCACCCTCTGATTCTACCTTTCTTCAGGAGTCCTTCATATTGACGCATTATAAGATGTGCATTTATCTGCTGTATAAGTTCAAGGGCAACTCCAACCACAATAAGTATTCTCGTACCTCCGAAATAAAAGGGTATATTTGTAAGTTTAATTATATGGTACGGAAGAATAGCTATTATTGCAAAGAACAATGCGCCTGGCAATAGTATTCTCGCCATAATTTTATCTATATAATCAGCTGTGTTTGGGCCAGGACGAACACCGGGGATAAAACCCGAATACCTTTGCAAGTTGTCTGCCATGTCCTTGGGATTCATAACAATAGCTGTATAGAAATACGCAAAGAATATAATCAAAATTGCATATACAATATCGTAAAGTGCTTTTCCGGGGGAAAACAGATTCATTGCCGTATCAACCCAGCTTGATTTAAAGAAAGCAGATATTGTATGGGGGAACATAAGTATACTTTGCGCAAAGATAATTGGAATTACACCGGCTGTATTCAGCGTTAGAGGAAGATATGTCGTCTGCCCACCATATACCTTCCTTCCTACAATCCTTTTTGCGTATTGTACAGGAAGTCTTCTCTGCGCTTCTGTTATTGCAACAACAGCAGCGGTGGTAGCAACCACGACAACCAAAACTATAAGCAGTGCGAAAACAGATACGCCTCCTGTCTTAACAAGCTGGAATGTCTGCGCCGTTTCATAAGGGATGGTATCAATTGAACCTGCAAATATAAGTACGGAAATACCGTTACCTATCCCATGTTCTGTCATTTGTTCACCTATCCACATAAGGAATAATGAGCCTCCGATTAATGCAATCATAGTAACGAATATAAAACCCGGGCCTGCATTGGGAACAACAGGCGCGCCTGACGGAGACTTGATATTCTCCAGAAACATGGCCATGCCAAAGGACTGAATGCCTGCAACAAGAACTGTTAGATAACGAGAATACTGCATTATAAGTCTTCTTCCGTGTTCACCTTCTTTTTGGAGTCTCTCAAGATAAGGCCAGGTTGCAGCAAGAAGCTCCATAATAATAGAGGCCGATATATATGGCATTATACCAGCTCCGAATATAGCGGCACGAGATAAAGCTCCACCAACGAATATATCGTACAGACCAAATGCCGTACCTGCCAGATTTTGCCTAAAAAATTCTACAAGTGCATGTCCGTTAACACCAGGAACAGGTATATGTGTACCAAGGCGATAAACAGCAATCATTGCCAATGTGAACAGAATTTTGTTTCTTAATTCTTCTATTTTGGGAATGCTGTTCAGATTCTTAAGCATCTTTGCTACCGTCCGCCTGTTTTAGTTTTTCCTGAGCTGACTTTGAGAATTTAACCCCTTCAAAGCTTACTTGCTTTGTTAACTCTCCTGTACCTAAAATCTTGACAGGCCTGCTTCCGGAAATAAGTCCTTTTTCCTTCAAAGTAAGTGGGGAAACCTTTTCTCCATTCTCAAAAAAATTATTTAGTTTTGAAAGATTTATTACTTCATACTCAACCCTATTGAAATTCTTAAAACCTCTCTTGGGAAGCCTTCTGTAAAGAGGTCTTTGTCCGCCTTCAAAAAATATAGGCTTTTTGCCTCCACTTCTTGACCTCTGACCCTTTTCTCCTCTGCCAGCAGTTTTTCCTCTACCCGAGGCAGTTCCTCTTGCACGCCTTCTTGATTCTTTTACAGCACCTTTTGCGGGCTTCAAGCTGGATAATGTAAACATTTTATTCCTCCAATTCCTTAACTTCTATCAGATAACGAACCTGCTCAATCATACCTTTAATTTGGGGTGTATATCTAAAAACTCTTGTCTTGCCGATCTTTCCAAGCCCAAGGGCTGCCATTGTAAGCTTATGCCTTTTATTAACATCAATCAGACTTCGTATTTGCCTTATCTGAATCTTCTTTTTCTCCATTTTTAAACCTCCTATAGATTACACGAGATGAAATGCCTCTGTTTTTAGCTATTTCTTCTGGATCTCTCAGCCTTTTTATGCCATTCATGGTGGCTTTCATTATATTAACCGCACTTGTTGAACTCAATGCTTTTGTTAAGGCATTCTGATAACCTGCAGCTTCTAATACCAGACGAACAGGCTGGGACGCTATTATACCTGTACCAGGTCCCGCAGGTTTGAGCAAAACCCTGGATGCACCCTGTTTCCCAACTATTTCATGCGGCAATGTGCCATCAAGTACAACAACCTTAACCATTGCCTTACGCGCCTTTTTCAATGCTTTCTGTATGGCCTCTGGAGTCTCCTGTGCCTTTCCATGACCTATTCCAACCGTGCCGTTACCATCACCAACTACTGCCCATACAGAGAGTTTGAAATTTTTTCCTCCCTTCGTCACTTTAGTAACTCTTTTAATGGAGACCACCTTTTCAATAAGTTCAGTTACACCAGTTTCCTGAGCCATAAAATACCTCCTAAAATTTAAGCCCTGCTTCTCTCGCACCCTCAGCAAGAGCTTTCACTCTGCCAATGTACTTATAACCTGCTCTATCAAATGCAATTTGACTAATACCTTTCTCTATCGCTCTTTTTGCAACCAATTTCCCAACAACCTTTGCAGCATCAGTTTTTGTAATCTTCTTTCCAAGTTCTTCCTTGAGCTCAGGTGAGAGTGTGGATGCTCCGGTTATAACCTTTGCAGTACCTTGCTGCAAATCCACAACAAGTTGTGCATATATATGCTTCAGCGTTTTATGAACTACCAGCCTCGGCCTTTCTTCAGTTCCGGAAAGTGCCTTTTTTATTCTTTTATGTCTCCTCAATTTCTGCAAAAGTTTTTTATTTTTCATATTTACCCCTTTCAGTCAATCAAGCTTTAGCTCCTGCCTTACCGGCTTTTCTCCTGACATGTTCATCAATATATCTTATGCCCTTACCTTTATACGGGTCTGTAGGCCTCACACGGCGAATCTTTGCAGCTGTTTCACCAACAAGATATTTGTCCGAACCAAATACAGTTATGACATTGCCCTCTACCTTAAACTCTACGCCGGAAAACGGCTCAAATATCACAGGATGTGAGAATCCAACTTGTAGCTCAAGATTTTTACCTTTCATTGAGGCTTTGTAAGCCGTACCGGAAATCACAAGTTTTTTGGAAAATCCCTCACTAACACCGTAAACCGCGTTGTAAATTATCTGCCTTGTTGTGCCATGCAAAGACCTGTGCAATTTATTATCAGAGGGTCTCTTTACTGTTATTTCATTTTCTTTTATTTGAACACTCATATCAGGGTGAATGCGAACCGTTTGCTCCCCTTTAGGACCTCTGGCAGTAAAGAGGCTATTTTTCAATTCAACTTTAACTCCTTTGGGAATCTCTATTGGTTGTCTACCTATTCTTGACATGGAAACCTCCTTCTTACCAGACCGAGAGCAAAATCTCTCCGCCTATTTTTCTTTTTCTTGCTTCCCTATCCGTTATAAGGCCCTGGGATGTTGATATAATTGAAATTCCAAGACCATTTCTAGTCCAAGGGATATGGTCTTTATCCACATAGACAC
>JALTEL010000056.1 GCA_027073945.1 Caldifarciminota bacterium
GAAAAAAGCAAAACCATATTTCCTCCTAACATGTAAAGACAAAAACAAGAGCTTGACATTTTTGAGACAACCCTGTATCATTTAAAAATGACAGAAAGGTTTCGGTTTTATAAACTATTGCAGGAGAGCCGTTTATGCGCTCCATATTTCCCTCAAAGACTTATGGACTTTTCCATAGGGTTTTGTGGAAAACTTTTATTACCTTCTGTTTCTTCTTGTAGCTCAGTGGTTTTTATGTAAGCACTGATGTGGAAATGTTTGTGGAAAAATAAAAAAGGAGCTTGATATGAGTGTGGAGTCTTTGAAAGAACCTTCGGGAAAATCGCATTGGGACACTATTTTAAAAAAACTTAAAGAAAGACTCGCATCCTCTGCATATACAACCTGGTTTACGAATTCAGTAGAGCTGGATTTCGGAAACGGAAAATTAATAGTTCAGGTCCAGGGTGCTGATTATTATGTTGATTACATCAATAAACAGTATGGAGATATGCTGAAGGAAATTATGGAGGAAATCGGATTGGACGGTATACAGCTTATACTTGTACCGATGGCAAGAGAAGATACCGAAGACAGTGAGGAAAAAAAGGAAAAAAAGGGTTCTCCGCAGAAATCTCCAAATAGAATATATGGTGATTTACAGAGAAAATACACCTTTGATAATTTTATCGTAGGGAAGTCCAATCAAATTGCATATACTGCCTGCAGGCTTGCAGCAACCTCCCCGGGACAACAGTATAATCCTCTCTTTATCTATGGAGGGGTGGGACTTGGAAAAACACATTTGCTACATGCGATAGGAAACTTTTTATACCTTAAAAAGGGTGCACTAAAAATTGTATACAGCCCCACAGAAAACATCATGAACTCCTTCTTTGAGGCGCTTCAAAAGAAGAAGATGCACACGTTTAAAGCATCATTGAGAGAAGCGGATATTTTACTTATGGATGATATACAATTTTTAAAGGGAAAGGAGCTACTTCAGGAAGAGATCTTCCACACTTTTAATCACCTGCATGACAAGGGAAAGCAAATAGTTATGACAAGCGATAGACACCCTGCGGATATACAATTCCTTCAGGAAAGACTTGTATCAAGATTCAAATGGGGACTCGTCGTGCAAATAGCTCCTCCTGACTATGAAACACGCATAGCCATCCTCAAAAATAAAGCGGCGTCCGCTGGTCTTATATTACAGGAAGAGGCTTTCTCCCTCATTGCACAGATTATTAAAAACAGCATAAGAGATTTAGAAGGCGCCATAAACAAATTGCATGCCTTTTATTCCATAACAAAAACAGATCTTACCATGAGTATTGTGGAAGAAATGCTTTTTGAAGAAAGCAATAAAAAGAGGCTTGATATAGATATTTTAACTGATATAGTTGCCAGAGAGTTCGGCATAACAAAAAAACAACTTAAATCAAAATCAAGAAAAAAGGACTTCTTGCTCCCACGGCAGGTAGCGATGTATCTCGCAAGAGAATACCTCGGTCTCAATCTCATGTCAATAGGAGAATTCTTTGGTGGAAAAGACCACACAACCGTTATGAATGCCATTAGAAAAATACAGAAAGGCCTTTTGGACGAAGCATTCCAGAAAAAATTGGGATATATCCGGGAAAAACTTGAGAGTGCTATTTGATATGCACATTTCCACAAAAAAATTCCACATAGAAAATCCTTACGCCCGTTTTACTAATGCTTTCTTTTCCACATCTTTACTATTACTGCTATATATTTTATAATAATAGATATAACAGAAAGGAGGATTTTATGCAATTTGTTATAGAAAGAGATGTTCTTCTTCCGGCAATAAGGAAAGTATCTAATGCTTTAAGCAATAGAAGTGCCATGCCCATACTGCAGACTATACTATTTGAAGCTGACGAAAATAAACTTACAATAACAGCTACAAACCTGGATTATAGTATAAGCACGGCTTTAAATGTAGAAACAAAAGAAAAAGCGGCGTTCACCATTCAGGGAAAAAAATTATTGCAGCTTATATCAAATATTGGGAAAGGGGAACTGACCTTTATCGTTGAAAAAGATATAACAACAATACTATCAAACAAGAATAAATACACGCTGTCCGGCCAATCTCCAGATGACTTCCCGAAGATAAAAGACTTGCAAGCCGAGGGAATAGCTCTGGACACATCGGTGATTCAGGATGGAGTAAATTACACCTCATTCTGTACGTCAAAGGATGATGTCAGAGCCTTTTTAAATGGTATCCTTGTGGAGATACAGGAAAACGAGATAAGATTTGTATCTTCAGATGCGCATAGATTAGCTTTTTACAAAAAGAGAATAGAGGAAATCAACATAAAAGATAAGAGAAGCGCAATAGTACCGAAAGATGTCTTTGATTTTTTGAAAGAAGATACAGAGAAGGAAGTGACAATAGCTTTTTCTGAGAACCTGTTGAAAATGGCCTTTGAAAACAGCTTCTTAGTGACAAGGCTAATAGAAGGACCATATGTTCCGTATGAAAATGTTATACCAGAAGAAGAAAAAAATGTACTTGTCTGTGACAAGGCAGCTCTGTCAGGAGCACTCAAAAGAATTCTCAGTTTTACACCCCAGGGAACAAATCTCACGGATATTCATGTAGGAAAGGAAACAATAATACATGCAGAGGACCGTGAAACAGGTGAAGCTGTTGAAACATTATCCTGCATGTATGACGGTAGCGAAATGGATATAGGCTTTAATGCAGCATACCTCCTGGATATAGCAAGGCATATTCCGGGTGATAAGATAAGAATTGTTGTAAATGACGCCGAGCAAGCTGTAAAACTGGAATCAGAACAAAAATCTGATTTTGACCTGCTTTATCTTCTTATGCCGATTAAACTTGAGTAATATCTGAAAAAGTCATTTTTATTAAGACGAGCATAGTAAAGGCAAAAAAACCTGTAATAAGACCGAGCAGAAAAGGGTTTTGAAAGAAATGTCCTGCAAGTGGTCCAAGACTTCCAAAAGCCCCGGTTATAAAACCGACCGAGCCTAAAAGGGCAAAGCGATTTTTTTCTTTTACAAGCCTGAAAAACAGGGGAATATAAAGTGCAAAAGTGGCCTGAATGAGAGAAAGGGAGAGTACAAGTATGAATACATGCACAGGAAAAATGCTCCAGAGAAAGGCAAGCGTGCTGTGAAAGAAAATGGTTATTGCAATGGTCAAGCTTACGCCTATTTTCCTGCTTAACATATATATGCCCGGGACTGTGAGAATGGATAAGAGAGTGCCTATACCAAAAAGAAGAGAAATTTGTCTGTCAGTGAAAAGAAGCTTAAATCTAAGCCATTGCGTTATAAACGGTCCATCACCGGTTATACCCAGGAGAAAGAATACAAAAGAGATAGCAAAGACATAGAAAACCATAGCCTTGCTTTTTCCAATAGAGCTGAAGACTTTTAAAAACTGGACTTTTTGTTTTTCAAAATGGAGTTCAGGTAAAAGTACACGCAGGGAAGCGACAAGCAGTTGGGCTAATCCTGAAAAAAGCAAAAGCCTATGCAGAGGAACGTATCTGAGTAGAAAATAGCCTAAAAAAGGGCCAGACAAAATACCTGATAGGGCAAAAACCTGAATAAAGGAAAAGTTTTTTTCTATATTATCTCCATAAGATTCCGCAAGACTTGCATAAGCAGGTATCTGCATACCCCATAACAGGAAAATCAGTATAAAAATAAATACAATGACATAGAGGTTGTTGAATATACCTGTCAGGAAAAGAAGAACAGCTATTACATAAGTTGTCCCGCTGAAAATTTTGGAAGGGCCTGTTCTCGTTATTTCTATGCCACCAAAAAATTGCCCGAGATTATATACAAAGAGAAAAATAAAATAGAAAACAGAAACGAAACGTTGTGAAGCACCAAGTTCAGATAGGAAAACAGGAAGC
>JALTEL010000057.1 GCA_027073945.1 Caldifarciminota bacterium
ATTTTGTTCAGCCCATCCAATTTTAGGTGTCTTAAAATCGTGGAGCACTTTGCACACTTTTACAACTTTTACATTGTCAGAAACGATAGCTGCTCGCGCACCAGAAGTTCCTATATCAACCCCTACCAGATATTTCATTACCCTTTACTCCATGGTTCTATTATTACTTTCAAGGCTTTACCACTAAGAGCTATTTCAAAAGCTTCGTTTATTCTGGTAAGTGGGAACTTATGGGTAATTAAACCCTTTGCGAAACCTTGTGCAATGAGCCTCAGCGCTTCTTTTTGTTGATATACTGTTGAGCCCCATGTTCCATGGACAGAAGCTGACTTATAGTGTAAAGCATTGCTATCAAAGTTTATTGTGGAAATTTGCGGTGGCAAACCTCCAAAATATAAAATGTGCCCATACGTTTTCACAAAATGAAGCGCCTTTTCTTGGGCTGATTTAGAGGAACAAGATATTATCACCTTATCCGCTCCTTCTCCAGACGTTATATCTAAAATTTCTTTCACTTCATCCTTTTTGGAAGCATTTATATAAAAAGTGCTTTCATCTCCAAGAACTTTCCTAACAAGATCCAGTTTCTCTTGTACTATATCAATCATAATTAAACGGGCCGCTCCTTGCATTTTCGCCAGCTTGGCATGAGAAACTCCTATGGGGCCCGTTCCCACGATCACAACTGTATCTCCTAATTTTACCCCCCCCATAATTTCTTGACCGTTTATAGCACAAGAAATTGGCTCAGCTATAGAAGCTTCTGTAAAGCTCATGTTGTTAGGTATAGGTATAAGATTATTGCCAGCAATCGCTTCCTCAGGAACCAGTAAATACTGCTCGAAACCTCCAGGATAGTCGTAACCAATGGCTTTCATGTTAGAACATACCAAACCCCGTAAACAATTATCACATTTCCCACAAGCAATGCCTGGAACCACCTGAACTCTTTCTCCTATCTTGATGTGCTGAAACCTCTTTTGAATGTTTTCACCAACTTCAACAATTACCCCGGCTATTTCATGACCTATTATCCAAGGAAATTTAACTTTTTTGTGTCCATATGAAAATATTCGTAAATCTGTTCCACATATTGCACAAGCCATTACTTTAAGAAGGACCTCATCAGACCCACATTTGGGAACTGGAACCTCTTTTACCTCAAATTTCTTGACATCTTCAAGATACGCTGCAAACATCGTTTTTCTCCTCCTTTACGTTCTATACCCGATCTGCAAGATCAACTTACCAGAGACGGGATCAAAAAACCTTGACTTCCCAACATCAAATTTTAAAAAAACCTCGGTGTCAGGTTCCAAGCATATTGAGGCGTCACTTTCAACTATGACTTTTTGATTACCCAATAACGTAGTTATAATTGCATGATCTGCCTGGGGTTCATATACAAAAACTTTAGCTTTTGCCAAATCACTTTCATCATTTTGCTTGGTAAACATAGATATTTCTGTTGGCCTAATACCTATAATGTATTCTTGTTTGTTACCAAGATGTTCTATGTTGGTAGATGAAAGGGGTATTTTTATGCGATAACCTTTACCAACAAAATAATAGGTTCCGTTTTCTCGAGTTATTTCACCTTCCAGGAAATTCATGGGAGGCTCTCCTATAAAACTTGCAACGAAGAGATTATTAGGATGTTCATAAATATTTTCTGGGGTATCCACCTGTTGTAGTTCCCCAAAATTCATCACGGCTATTCGATCTGCCATGCTCATAGCTTCTAATTGATCATGAGTAACATAGATGAACGTCTTACCCATATCATGATGCATGCTTTTTAATATAGCTCTCATATAAGTTCTTAACTCCGTATCCAAATGTGAAATGGCTTCGTCTAAAAGGTACACATTCACATCTTTGACTAAACATCTTGAAAGAGAGACTAACTGTTGTTGCCCTCCACTTAGATGCGAAGGAGATTCATTTCTTATTTCCCATATTTTAAATGTTTTCAGGATTTTAGATACCCTTTTATTTGTTTCTGACGAAGGAACTTTTTTGGCTTTCAAAGGGAAAGCAATATTTTCAAAGACTGATAGAGGAGGATAAAGTGCGTAATTTTCAAACGCAAGAGATATGTTTCTCTCTTTAGGCAAAAGATCATTTACATGTCTATCTCCAATAAAGATATCTCCAGAAGTGATCTCTTCTAGGCCGGCTATCATTCGCAATGTCGAAGTTTTACCACATCCTGAGGGACCCAAGAGAGCTAAAAATTCCCCATCTTTGCACTCTAAATTCAAATTTTTCACTGCTTCAACCTTTCCATATCTCTTCCATACATTAACAATTTTTACCTCCGCCATCACCTATCCCTCCTACCATGCCAAAGTGCCTTAGAACTCTCTGGATCAAACAAATGCATACAATCAGCCGGGAAATTTATCTGTACCACTTCGTCTATCTTTATTTCTGGTTTATCTTCAAGTTTCAATTTGACCATTTCATTATTTTTGAGTGTCATAGTGATTATGTATCTATCACCAAGAGGTTCAATAGCTCTAACCTTTGCTTCGATCCCTTTTTTATTCACATCTGATTGCTGAACGATATGAATATCTGATGGTCGAACACCTATATTTACCTCTCCTTCTGTAATTGAACCCGCTCCTTTTTTGACCAGGAGGTCCAAATTATTGACTTTGACAAGCCAATATTCTTCATGAGATGTTACATAACCCCTGAAAAAGTTCATAGGAGGATCTCCAAGGAATCCAGCAACAAATTTGTTGAGGGGCTCAAAGTAAACTTCATGAGGTGTTCCTACCTGTTGTATTCTTCCATGAAGCAAGACTATAACTCTATCTGCCATCGCCAATGCTTCCATATAGTCGTGTGTCACATAAAGAACGGTTGACTCAAGGGATTTAAATATTCTTTTCATTTCAGCTCTCATTCTGTGCCTTAACGCAGCGTCCAAATGAGCAATAGGCTCATCCAGTAAAAAGATCTTAGGTTTTCTAACAAGTGTTCGTCCCAAAGCTACTCTCTGCCTTTGACCACCACTCAATTCTGAGGGTTTCCTTTCAAGAAGCATATCTATTTCCAAGAGTTTAGCCGTTTGAGTCACTTTCTCTTTAGTTTCTTTCGAAGTAAATGTGTTTTTTCTGATGGGAGCCTTCAGGGGAGAAGCTATGTTTTCAAACACATTCATATGAGGATAAAGTGCGTAATCTTCAAAGGTCATTGCACAAGATCTAAGAAAAGGTGGAAGAGTACTTATGTTCTTACCTTCAAGATATATTTCTCCCTCATCTGGGACTTCTAGACCAGCTATTAATCTTAAAGTTGTGGTCTTACCTGCCCCTGTTGGACCAAGAATGACAAGCAATTCTTTCTCTCCACATGTGAACGAGATTCCATCAACTGCTTTAACATTTTCGAAACTTTTTGACAGGTTTGATACTTTTAAGATTTCTTTCATATAAAAACCACCTACCCTCTAACTGCTCCAAAGGTTAATCCTCTTATCATATACTTCTGGACAGCTATTGCCAGTATAATCTCTGGCAAAGCCGAAATTACGATAGCTCCACCCATTTGACCCCATAAAACTGCCTCATAAGATATGAATCCCAATGCTCCTGTAGTTACAGGCATAGTATGTCTTCCACCAACCACGAGTGCAAAAATGAAGTTATTCCATTCAAAAATAAATGTTAAGGCAGCTGTAGCAGCTATTCCTGGTTTAATGAGGGGAAAATCTATTCTCCAAAATGTTTGCCACCTTGTATAACCATCAAGTAGTGATGCATCTTCTATTGAAACTGGTATATCAAGGAAATAGCTTCTACTCATCCAAACAACAAACGGAACCCCTATTAGTTGATATAACAAGATAAGTCCCAAATAAGAATCCATTAATCCTAAGACTCTATATATT
>JALTEL010000058.1 GCA_027073945.1 Caldifarciminota bacterium
GGGCCGAGCCGGATTTGAACCGGCGACCTTCGCCGTGTAAAGGCGACGTCATAGCCACTAGACTACCGGCCCTCAAAGGTAACAAAAACACAAAACAGACATAACAAGTATTTGTTAAATGATATGATGTTTATTTTATAAATTTTTTTTATAATGATCCTAACATCTTCTGAAAATTATGCAATTAACAATACAATCAATAATACAATAATAAAGAACCATAAGATAATAAAGAAATAAGAAAAATTAAAGAAATGATGTAGGAGCTATCAAAAAATAAAAAAAGGAGGTGATCCATCCGCAGGTTCCCCTACGGATACCTTGTGTCGACTTAGCCCACCTCACTGAAATCAGATTCGCACAACCCGAAAAGAGTTGCACTCATCAGACCCCGGCTCGGTTGGCTTGACGGGCGGTGTGTGCAAGGAGCGGGGACATGTTCACCGGGCGATGCTAACACCCGATTACTAGGGATTCCGGTGTCACGATGTTGAGTTACAAACATCGATCTAAACTACGGTCAGGTTTAGAGGATTGGCTTCCTCTTTCGAGGTTGCATCCCATTGTCCTGATCATTGTTGCGCGCGTGTAGCCCAGAAGATTCGGGGCATACAGACCTGGCGTCGTCCACACCTTCCTCCTGGTTTCCCAGGCAGTCCTCTTTGAGTGCCCACTCAAAATGTGCTGGCAACAAAGAGTATGGGTCTCGCTCGTTACCTGACTTAACAGGACACCTCACGGCACGAGCTGACGCCGGCCATGCACCACCTCTCGGCTCCTCAGGTATGCCCTTCAGACAGACCTTCATCATGCCGTCGCTTCTGGTAAGATTCCCGGCGTGGAGTCCAATTAAACCGCACGCCGCACCCCTTGTGGTGCTCCCCCGCCAATTCCTTTAAGTTTCAGCCTTGCGACCGTACTTCCCAGGCGGCGAGCTTAATGCCTTCGCTCCGACCCTGCATAACCTCAAGGTTATGCAAAACCTAGCTCGCAGCGTTTACAGCTGGGACTACAGGGGTATCTAATCCCTTTTGCTCCCCCAGCTTTCGTTCCTCACCGTCGAGACCGTTCTCGTTAGACGCCTTCGCCACAGGTGGTCTTCAAGAGATTATAGCATTTTACCGCTCCCTCTTGAATACCCCTAACGTCTCCCGGCTCCTAGCCGTATAGTGTCCTCCGCACGCCGTTGCCTTGAAAGCAACGATTTCACAGAAGATTTATACGGCCGGCTACGAACGCTTTAGGCCAAATAAGCGCGGATGCCACTTGGGGCGCCGGTATTACCGCGGCGGCTGGCACCGGTCTTACCCACCCCTTATTCGTCATCCTTCTTACAGATGACAAAAGCCCAAGTAGAACTTGAGCACTCGGAATGGCCTTATCACGCTTTCGCGCATTGTAAAGGTTTCGCGCCTGCTGCACCCCGTAGGGCTGGGGCCCGTGTCTCAGTGCCCCTCTCCGGGCTTCCACTTTCATGGCCCGTACCGATCATAGGCTTGGTAGGCCTTTACCCTGCCAACTACCTAATCGGCCGCCAGCCCATCCTATAGCACCCAAAGGCTTTCTCAGATGAAGCATTCCAGCACTCATCTGATATCAGGTATTACCTTCAGTTTCCCAAAGTTATCCCTGACTATAGGGTAGGTTACCGACGTGTTACTGAGCCTTCCGCCGATGATCTCGAAGACCATCTGAACTTGCATGGCTAACTCCCATTCCGATAGCAGCATCCTCCCGCAGGATCAACGGGTTCTCGCTTACTGATCGCAAAGTTGAAACTTGCTTTGATAGCTCCTACATCCCACTTAATTAGCGGTCATCTTTAATGATACATATGGAAACAGTAAAGCATTTATAAAAGTTTTGAAAGAGGATTAATTGAAAACGAAAGACCTATTAAGATTGATTGAAAATGAAAGACCAATTAAAAATGAAAAACAAGTATAAAAAATAAACAATAAAAAATTAAACCAACCTAATCGTTTCAAGATTTTTTGGAACATGGGTCTCCATCTTATACTTGTGCGACAAATAACTTGCAAAATCCTTGCTCTTACTCGGTTCGCCATGAATAACAATTGCTTTTTTTGGCTTTGGTTTGAGCAACCTGAAAAATGTCTCAAGTTCTGAACGATCCGCGTGACCACTTAAACCATCTATCACATTGACTTCAAGATTAATTCTCGCGATCCTTGTTTCTCCATTCTCTTTATATGTAAATTCCTTTGCGCCCTGTTCAATCCTTCTTCCAAGAGTATCTTGTGCCTGATATGAAACAAAAATCAAAGAATTCTTTTTATCATCAGCCAAAGCCCTAAGATAAAGCACAGAAGAACCACCCGTAAGCATTCCTGAAGTTGCGATGATAATCGCAGGTCCTTTCTTTTCAATGATTTGCTTTCGCTCTTCCGAACTCCCAACTCTCTTAAAGATTGGGGAAAGGAAGGGGTTGTGATCGTAATTGAATATTTTATTTCTGATTCTTGAACTGAGATACTCTGGATAGGCTGTGTGGATAGCAGTAATATCCCAAACCATTCCATCAATGTACACAGGAACATCTTTTATACGACCATCTTCAAACGCTTTTTCAACGATCAACATAACTTCTTGAGCTCTTCCAACACCCAATACCGGAATAAGAACCTTACCTTCGCGTTCAATTGTCTTTGAAACAATGTTTATCAACTGATCTTCAGATTCCTTACGATTCTTTAAACGGTCGTTCTTTCCGCCATATGTTGACTCTGTAATGATTGATTCCAACCTCTGAAAATCAAACTTCGCAGGGTCGAGCAACTCTGTTTTTATGAACTTCAAATCGCCAGTATAAAGAAGATTATGCAAGCCATTGCCAATATGAATATGAACCATCGCTGAGCCCAGAATATGCCCCGCTTTATGAAAAGTAATTCTAACATCGGGGGTAATGTCTGAAACAACATCATAATCCAAAGTCACAGTGTGCTTTAACATCTCTTTAACATCGTCGGCATTGTACAGCGGTTCTTGACCACTCTCATACATAATCTTAATATAATCCAATTGAGAAAGAGTCATGATATCCCTTGTTGGAGGTGTACAGTAAACAGGACCCGTATAACCATATCTATACAATGCAGGGATAAATCCAACATGGTCCATATGAGCGTGAGACACAACAACAGCATCGAGTTCGCTCACATCAAACTCAGGGACACTCAAAAGAGGAAATGCATCCATGTCATTTCTCGAAACATCAATTCCACAATCCAAGAGCACTCTTGATTCTTGAGTTTGTAAAAAGATCGCAGACCTTCCAACCTGATGAGCTCCGCCCAAAAAAGTCACTCTGACCCATTCATCCTTTTTTCCTCTTATCCACCCATTGTAGACTCTTTCTCCAACTTTGTTAAGAAACTTTTTAACCTCATCAGAAGAAGAGTAAAGCACAGTTCGAATATCCTCAATAATCTTAGAACGAATTGGTGGTGAGCGTTTAATGATGGGCGTCCAATAAACCTTGCTTTTGATCTCGTTAAGTATTGCACCCTGTTTTCCTATTGCCAATCCAGGTTTTTCAGCTTCAACAATAGCAAGAGAACGCTGTGGATCAAAATTAATTTGGACAACTTTTGCTTCCTCAGGAATAATCTCCATAATCATCTTTTTTGCTCTTTCCATTGGAACAACAACGCTAGGATCGGCTCTTAGCTCAATCCTCTTCTTGAAGGTGTTAACTGCTTTCTTGACATCTTTGACTCCGTCCATCAAGAACTTCTTATCAGCAGTGTAGAGAACAATATTTGCACCTTCATAGCTCGCACTTGAAATCTTACCTTCTGGCAAAAACTTCATAATTTCTTTAATAATACTAGACAACTTAGTTCACCTCTTCAGAACAAAATAATAACACATAA